>CAYXBO010000006.1:0-20001 GCA_964463195.1 uncultured Christensenellaceae bacterium
CAAAAGAGGGGGCGGAGCGTTTTTTGGTACTTTTTGTCGCGATACAAAAAGTACATATACTTTTTTAAATTTTAACTCTTTTATATACCGCTAATAGCGGCGGAAATAAAAATACCGTAGTTACCACTGCGCATACAGCCTGCGGTATCATCGCATAGAACGAAGCGAAGAAGTACGCCTTCATAGCTTCTTCCGTATACCCGTAAAACAGCGGAGTTATCAAGTCGTCCAATAAGCTGAAACAAACCGTCATAACGACGGCGGTAAAGGTTATCACGACGAGCTTTTTCATATCAACCTGTTTGGAAAACCTATTCCCGACAAACCCGAAGGTCAGTGCAAAGAGATTGTAATAAATAAGATACAATATGAGAACGCTCGGGAAAAATCCGAAAACGAAGCACCTCAGAAGGGAAAAAGCGGTGGCGCCGAGCATTCCGAGCCTCGCGCCGAAATAAAAGGAAAAGCTCAGGAGAAGCACGGTTACGATTTCCACTCCCGAAACGGCGGACAGCGCAAGCTGCCCGCCTATAAGGAGAGCCGTAAATACGGCGACGGTTGCTATTTCCTTAACGGATTTCATTTAGAAGGTCGTATACACCCAAGCGTACGTGCAGCCGTCTTTGACGACGAGGTCTTCCGCGCCGAGAATTGCAGAACCGAGGGTCTTTCCGTTGTGAACGTAGGTTCCCCAATCGGTATTCGACGCTTCGGCGTCGTCGGTATAGAGCATCCAGCAGCTGCTGAAGTTGAACGTGTTAGACTGCCCGTTTATCGAGGTAACCATTCCTCCCGAAACGGTAAACGTAACCTTTTCGTCGGCAGCCAGCTTATCCATATAATCCTTAACCGTCGTCGTTGCGGTGACGGCGTAATCCTTTGAATCGACGGTAAAGACAAAAAGGTCGTCTTCCGCGGTGACGTTACGGTCGGTACACGCAAAGAGCGAGAACAGCGTCAACGCCAGAACGAGTACGACTAAGATGCGCAATGTTTTTTTCATATATACCTCCAAAAATAAAACGCGCCTTTTCGGGCGCGCTGATAATACGTTATTTTGTTTCTCCATTGCCCGAGATAATAACGGCTATACAACGGGTAGGCTATCGGACTTTAACCCGTAGCCGGCTTCTGAAGAACACATTTTTGCAAAGCAAAAACACAAAGTGTCCTAACCGAACAATTTTTGCACTATATCAAGGCAAAGGAGCCGCAGGCGTAGCAGCGCTACGTCAAGCGAGTTTAACGCCGATATAGACAAAAAGAGTCGAGTTAGGATGTGCTCGCAGACGACGGCTTCGGGTATCTTACCGTAATGACTGTTGTGACGGAATTCCACCGTGCTTCCCCTACTCTCTGCGGCTCACGCCGCAACTCGCGTTGTTCTTATTAAGTTGTTTTTATATTAAACCGTCGTTTACGGCTTCTGCGTAACGGACGGTTTCCATAGCGTCTTTGGCGTATTTATCCGCGCCGATTGCTTCGGCGTATTCCTTATTGAGAACGGCTCCCCCTACGACTATTTTACACCGGGGCGCCTCTTTCCGCAACAGTTTTACAGTCTCTTCCATTGCGGGAACGGTGGTCGTCATAAGCGCGCTGAGCCCAACAATCGGAGCGTTGAGTTCAACGACCGTCTCGACTATCTTTTCGGGAGGAACGTCCCGTCCCAAATCGGTCACGGCAAAGCCGTAGTTTTCCAATAAAAGCCTGACTATGTTTTTGCCTATGTCGTGAATGTCGCCTTTTACCGTTGCAATGACGAACGCGCATTTATCCGCCGCCCGTCCGCCTTTTAAGGAGGCTTTTATTTCTTCAAACGCGCACTGCGACGCTTCCGCACTCATAAGAAGCTGCGGGAGATAAACGGTCTTCCTTTCAAACCCCGCCCCCACCTCGTCGAGCGCCGGAATTATTTCGTTTTTAACGATATCGAGAGGCTCCGCCGTTTTGAGTAATTCTTTCGTAACGGTTGCGGCGCGCTCCTTAAGCCCTTTTATTATGGCAATCTGAAGCTCGGAACGCCCGTCCGTTGCCGCGGTCGCATCCACAGGCTTTACTTCCTGCGAAGCACTTATCGCCTTAGGTAAGCTTCCGACGAAGCCTATATACTCCTCGAAGTTGCCGTCCTTGCCCGCAAGCGCGCGGTATGCATGATAGGCTTTCATCATCTCCGCGGAATAGGGATTCATTATCGCTGCAGACAAGCCGCCACCCAGGGAAAGCGCGAAGAAATTGGCGTTTATAATATCCCTTTCGGGAAGCCCGAAGGAAACGTTCGACACCCCGAGAGAGGTATGGCAGCCGAGCTGCTCTTTAATTAACTTTACCGCGCGGAGCGTTTCGACGGCGGCGTTTTTATCGGCGCTTACGGTGAGCGCCAACGGGTCGAAAATCAAATCGTTTTTATCTATTCCGTAGCCCTTGGCGTACTCCAGAATGTCTTCGGCTATTTTCAAACGGTCTTCTGCTTTTTGGGGAATTCCGTTTTCGTCGAGGGTCAACGCAACGGTCAACCCGCCGTACTTTTTTACGAGCGGAAAAACGGCGTCCATGCTTTCCCTTTTGCCGTTTACGGAATTTATCATAGCCTTGCCGTTGTATCTTCTCAGCGCGATTTCCATAGCCACCGTGTCGGACGTATCTATTTGAAGCGGTAAATCGGTAATCGCCTGCAATTCCGAGACGGCGGTTTTAAGCATCGCCTTTTCGTCTATTTCGGGAAGCCCGACGTTGACGTCCAGCACGTGAACGCCCTTTTCCTGCTGAGCAATCCCCTCTTTGAGAATATAGTTTATATCGTTTGCCCTTAGGGCTTCCTTGAACGCCTTTTTGCCGGTCGGGTTTATCCTTTCTCCTATAAGGACGGGCGAAGTACACCCGAAATCCACGGCGTGCGTATAGGATGAAACGACAGTCAGACCTTTCCTCTCTATCGGCGACGGAACCGTACCTCGGGTTTTCTCAACGGTGGCTTTAATGTATTCGGGAGTGGTTCCGCAGCACCCGCCGACCACTCTGACGCCTTTTGCGACCAATTCCAGAATGTCCTCCGAAAACTCCGCCGCCGAAACGTCGTACGCAGTTTTTCCGTCCACGATTTTGGGAAGTCCGGCGTTGGGCTTCAATATGACGGGAAGCGAGGAATATTTCAGATATTCTTCTACGACGGGCTTTAAGGTTTTAGGTCCGAAGGAGCAGTTGACTCCGATGGCGTCCGCGCCCATGCCTTCCAGCATGGCAATCATAGCAAGGGGAGTCGCGCCGGTTACGAGCTTGCCCGTAGCGTCGTAGGCGTTTGAAACGAATACCGGCAGATTGGAATTCTCTTTCGCCGCAAGGAGCGCGGCTTTTGTTTCGTAGCTGTCGTTCATCGTCTCGATGAAGACCAAATCCGCACCGTATTTTACTCCGAGCTTAACGGTCTTTGCAAATACGGAAACGGCATCTTCAAAATCCAAATCACCGTACGTCGCAAGCATCCGCCCCGTAGAGCCGATATCCAGAGCAATCCACTTTTCACCCTTTGCGGGGCTTTCGTCCCTTGCCTTTTTTGCGTTTCCGAGCGCCGCTTTAACGATAGCTTCCAATTCTTCATCGGAATATTTCAGAGAGTTTGCGCCGAAGGTGTTTGCGCAGACCACGTTACTGCCCGCGTCGAAATATTCCCTGTGAATGGCGGTAACGGTGTCGGGGTGGGTAACGTTCCACTGCTCCGACTGCTCCCCTGCCGAGAGTCCTCTCGCTTGTAAAAGCGTACCCAGCCCGCCATCGAGATATAAAACGTGATTTTTCAGATATTCCTTTATCGTCATACCTCTCTCCTGAATTGGCACTCCGCCTGCCCGCAAGCCTCGCAACCGCTTTTTCTGACGCATTCTCCGCCGCCCACGCCTATTATTGCGGTAACCGACTTCGACGGCGACATGAGTAAGCTGCCGTTTAACGTGAGCCCCAGATACTTCGGGCAATCGAGAACGGCAAAAATATCCTTCTGAAGCGCAATCGGCGCGTCTCCGTACCCCGGACTGAACCGCGGTCTCGTCTTAAGCGGCTTCTTCTTTTCGGTTATCTCCGCATTGAAAACGTTGCAGAGACTTTCAATTCTCTCCGCGCCTATCGCCTGAAATATCAACGCTTTGACGGGAGATACCGACTGATATTTCGCAATAAGCCTGTCGATACCGATACCTACCGTTGCGGCAAACAGAACGGTTCCGGAGCAGCCGTCAAGGTTCCTTTTCAAATCCTCCGACTCGGTTTCCGCAAAAGACAAATCGAGAATTCCTTCCCTGACGGTTAGGGGAAACTCCCTGTAGCACACCTTATAAACCAGCTGTCCCTCGGCTTCCCCGATACATTCGTCTATCAACGCGCCGAGCGTTCCGTCACAGCCTTTCACTCCCGCATAGCGGAGTATTTCCTTTCTGTCGAATTCTGGCGCAGGATAACTCTTAAAACGAACGGGGCTCTGCATCGTCAATCGAGAATATCGGACAGGTTGGCGTATATCTTTTCGGCGACGTCGGGCTTGTTCATGGAATAGACGTGCACGTTGCGGATACCGTTTGCAAACAAATCTATAATCTGGTCGGTGGCGTAGGCAATACCCGCCTGCTTCATAGCCCTCGGGTCGGAACCGAAGGCGTCCACCAGACTTTTGAACCTCTGCGGCACGAAGGAACCGGACAGCTTAACCGCCCTTTCCACCTGCTTCGCGTTGGTTATCGGCATAATCCCCGGAATAACCGGCACGGAAATCCCCGCTTCTCTTATTTTATAAAGGAAGTTATACAAAAGATTGTTGTCGAAAAACATTTGGGTCGTCAGAAAATCGCAGCCGGCGTCCACCTTTTCCCTAAGATACTTTATATCCTCTTTCTGATTGCGGCTTTCGGGATGGATTTCGGGGTAACACGCCCCGCCTATACACAAATCCGCGCCGCATTCCTTGAGCTCACGGACGAGCTCAACCGCGTATCTGTAGTCCCAACCCGTTCTGTCCGCGCCCGAAAGCTCGGCGGGAATATCTCCCCTTAAAGCCATAACGTTGCTAATACCCGACGAAATAATCCGTTCTATTCTCTCGCGAACGGTCTCTCTGGTCGACGATACGCAGGTTAAGTGCGCAAGAGTCGGCACGCCGTACGCTTCCCTGATGTTCCTTGCGATATCCAAAGTATATTTACTCGTTCCGCCTCCCGCGCCGTAAGTAACGCTCATAAAAGAAGGCTTTAACTTGGCGATTTCCTCGGTCGCGAATTTAACGTCCTCGAAGTTGCTCTCCGTTTTCGGCGGAAAGACCTCGAAGGATACGGTAAATTTTTCTTTAGACAGTATCTCGGTAATTTTCATAAATTTCTTCCTTTTGCAATACCGAATGCCAACCTCTCGGGTTGGCATTCGCTACCGTTGGAATTATTATAGCTTTTCCTTTGCAATAAATCAACTTTCTGGGTTTAATCCGCAAAAAGAGGAGTGGAAAGGTATCTGTCTCCCGTGTCGGGGAAGAGAACCACGATATTCTTTCCGGAGTTTTCGGGTCTCTTGGCAAGCACGACTGCGGCGGAAAGCGCGGCTCCCGCGGAAATTCCGACCAACACGCCCTCTTTTCTTCCGATTAACTTACCGTACTCGAAGGCGCTTTCGTTGGAAACGGTAAGTACCTCGTCATAAATTCCGGTATCGAGCGTTGCGGGCACGAACCCTGCGCCTATTCCCTGAATTTTATGGGGACCGCCTACGCCCTTCGTCAATACCGGCGACGCTTCGGGCTCGACCGCCACCACTTTAACGGCGGGATTTCTGGACTTAAGATATTTGCCTACGCCGGATACCGTTCCGCCGGTGCCCACTCCCGCTACGAATATATCCACCGCGCCGTCGGTGTCCTCGTAAATCTCCGGACCCGTCGTATCGAAATGAGTTTTGGGGTTTGCGGGGTTTTCAAACTGGGAAGGAATAAAGCTGTTCGGTATTTCCGCCGCAAGCTCGTTCGCCTTGGCTATCGCGCCCTTCATTCCCTTCGCGCCTTCCGTTAAAACCAGCTCCGCACCGTACGCCTTCATAATCTGACGGCGCTCAACGGACATGGTCTCGGGCATGACGATTATTATTCTGTATCCTCTCGCCGCGGCAACCGAAGCGAGACCTATTCCGGTGTTTCCCGAAGTGGGCTCGATTATGACGGAGTCGGGTTTAAGAACACCCCTTCCTTCGGCGTCGTCTATCATTGCCTTTGCAATGCGGTCCTTTACCGACCCCGCCGGATTGAAGTATTCGAGCTTGGCGAATATCCTAGCCTTCAGCCCCAATTCCTTTTCAACGTGCGTGAGCTCCAACAAGGGAGTTTTGCCTATCAACTGGTCCGCAGAATTAAAAACTTTCATATTTGTCTCCTTTTATTTAACGGCGGCGAAACCGCGTTCCAAATCCGCCAATATATCGTCAATGTGCTCCGTGCCGACGGAAAGTCTTATGGTGCTTTGCTTGATACCCTGTTCCTCGAGCTCCTCGGCGCTCAACTGGCTGTGCGTAGTCGTTGCGGGATGAATAACGAGGCTCTTGACGTCCGCGACGTTCGCAAGAAGAGAGAACAGCTTAAGGTTGTCGATGAACTTATGAGCTTCCTCCTTTCCGCCTTTAATCTCGAAGGTGAAAATCGACGCTCCGCCCTTCGGAAAATATTTTTTGTAAAGCGCGTTGTCGGGGTGCTCCTCAAGCGACGGGTGATTGACCTTTTCGACGAGAGGATGCTTGCTTAAGTATTCCACGACCTTCGCCGTATTTTCCGCATGGCGTTCCAGCCTGAGAGACAGTGTCTCCGTCCCCTGAAGGAGAAGGAACGCCGCAAACGGCGAAATGGTTGCGCCGGTGTCGCGAAGAAGAACCGCACGGATGTACGTTACGAACGCGGCGGCTCCTACGGCTTTGGTAAACGTTACGCCGTGATAGCTCGGGTTGGGAGCGGCTACTGCCGGATATTTACCCGACTTCTCCCAATCGAACTTGCCCGAATCGACGATTACGCCGCCGAGCGTAGTGCCGTGTCCGCCGATAAATTTCGTCGCCGAATGGACTACGATGTCCGCGCCGTGCTCAATCGGACGGATGAAATAAGGCGTCCCGAACGTATTGTCAACTACAAGCGGTAAACCGTGCTTTTTGGCAATTTCCGCAATCGCGTCAATATCCGGAATGTCGCTGTTGGGATTGCCGAGAGTTTCTATATATATCGCCCTCGTGTTCTCCTTTATTGCCGCTTCCACCTCTTCGAGGTTGTGTATATCGACGAAGGTTGCCGTAATACCCAGCCCCGGAAGCGTGTGCGCAAGAAGATTGTAGCTTCCGCCGTAAATGGTTTTCTGAGCGACGAAATGTCCGCCGTTCTGCCCGAGCGCCTGAAGCGTATACGTAATTGCCGCAGCTCCCGAAGCAAGCGCTAACGCCGCAACGCCGCCCTCAAGCGCCGCAATCCTCTTTTCAAACGCGTCCTGCGTGGAATTGGTAAGTCTGCCGTAGATGTTACCCGCATCCGCAAGTCCGAATCTCGCTTCGGCATGCGCCGAGTTGCGGAAGACGTATGAGGTCGTGGCGTAAATCGGTACCGCGCGGGCGTCCGTTGCGGGGTCCGGAGTCTCCTGACCCACGTGAAGTTGTAAAGTTTCAAATTTATATTCCGACATAATTATATCTCCTGTTTATTATAGTTGTAAATCCTCTGTTTGCTACATTCCTAACCCGTCACATTCGACCGAATCTGAAATTTTGTCTCAATAATCTTTCAAATATTTCCTTCATTGCTTCAACCTACTTGTTTAATATGTTGATTGCATTATAACTCTATTAACATACTTTGTCAATAGGTTTTATATGATAAATAGTTGATTTTAAAAAATTTTTTTGTTACAATAAATTCATGATTTCAACCAGAGGCAGATACGCATTGCGCGTAATGATTGATATTGCGGAAAACAGCAACGGAAATTACATTCCGTTAAAGGACATTGCCGAAAGACAGAACATTTCGGAAAAATATCTGGAAAGCATACTGGTGAGCCTCACCCGCGGAGGACTTCTCAACGGTCTCAGAGGCAAAGGCGGTGGCTATATGCTGACCCGTAAGCCCGAGGACTATACAGTCAAAGACATTCTGGATTTGACCGAAGGCAGTCTCGCGCCGGTTGCCTGCCTCAAAAACGGAGCCGTTCCGTGCAGCCGCCGTTCGGTCTGCAAAACCCTGTCCGTCTGGCAGGGGCTCGACAAGGTCGTCAACGAATATCTCGAAGGTATCACCCTCGCCGACCTCGCACACTCCCCCGACAATTACGTTATTTAATTTCAATACAATATAAAAAACGGTCTCCATGCGAAGACCGTTTTCATATTCGGTAATCTTAAAAATTACTTCGCGGCTTTGACTCCCGCCGTGGTTCCGAAATAAACGACGGAACCGGATATTCCGAAGGCAACGTCTTCTTTGTTGCTCTCTTCAGACATCTTCTTTATTGCAGGCTCGAAAGCATCGTAGTACGATTTAGCGGCAGCTTTATCTTTGAAGTAAATCATATAAACGCTGTCGGTTCCCTTGGCACCTGTGACGATAGCGTCTACCTTGTCAAAATCGACTTCGGCAACGGCAGTAAACGGAACAGCCGCAATCTGTGCCGCAATACCTTCGGCTTTTACCGCAGTATAGCCGGCATCTTTAAGGTTGGCTTCCGCTTTCGCAGGGTCGGACGGAACGCATCCGGCGAGGACTGCAACGAGCATAACTGCTACGAGGGCAACGCCCAAAACAACACCAATTTTCTTTTTCATAAAAATCTCTCCTTTTTGGAAATAATATTTATATTCCTTATTATAATACCTACACTTCGCAAGTTCAACAATAATTTAACTCTAATTTAAGAAAAAACTTATTCCTTAACAACGTTAACTTTTATATTGGCGGTGGTATTTGCGTAAACCCAGATATCTACCGAATAGATTCCGAGCTGTTTAATGGGGTCTTTTATGGTAACGTTTTTCTTCTCTACCTTATACCCTGCGGCGGCGAGGCTGTCGCAGATATTCTGCGCGGTTACGCTTCCGAACATTTTACCGTCCGGAGACGTCCTGACTTTGACGGTAACCGTAGAACCGTCGAGCGCGTCCTTCAGAGCCATAGCTTCGGCTTTCTTTTCTCTCGCTATCCTCTCTTCCTTTTCCTTCTTCTGATTATATTCGTTTATCTTGGTAGAGGTCGCTTCCACCGCCATTTTTTTGGGAATTAAAAAGTTGCGGGCGTATCCGTCGCTTATTTCTATAAGGTCACCCTTCTTACCGTGAGGTTTAACGTCTTGCAAAAGTATGATTTTCATATCTTCTCCTCGTATATTTGCACTTTTATTTGTAACAATGCTACCACACCCAAACGTAAAAGTCAATTGCGTATAATACCGAATTTGTCCGCCATACTAAGCAGAGCAACGGAATTCCGTTGCTTCAGGAGGGGGAATATAATGTTACAACTTAAATGCACGACTTCTAATTGCGTACACAACTTAAAATGCCATTGCAACGCCGGCGTCGTAATGGTGGATGAGAAAGGAATTTGCGACAGCAAAATCAAACGCCCGGGCGGTATGCTCGAACAAACCTTTAAGGAAATCGAAGCCGGCGAGGAGTTTCTGTCCGACGCTCCGGGCGCAGTCGAATGCGCCGCATCTTGCGTCTATAACAAAAAAGGCCGCTGCACCGCCAGCTCACTCTACGTCACCGACGGCTTTTTCAATACTAAATGCGAAACGAGGATTAAGCCGTAGTTCTTTTTTTTCTGCGAAGAAAAAAAGAACCAAAAAAAGACGTTGTAGCGCCGCAAACTCGCAATTACATTGCTCAAGTTTGCGGCTTTTGATTTTCACGATAGCCTATTACAGAATTTCAAGAAAAAAACAAAAGCCGCGAACTTAGCAGGGTTACCTGCAAGTTCGCGGCGTTACTCCGTCTTTTTGGTTATATTATATTGAAGTCGTCGTTTCGTTATCTTTTTTCTCGGGCATTCTTATGTCATTCCGAACCAACTTATATCCCATCGCTGTGATTTCGCCATAAAGCCTATCCAAGTCCATATAATCATAAGAATAAATAGAACTAAGAGCCTGTAGCCGTTCATTGTCTCTATAATCGGCTTCACTTAATTTTTCATTCGGATATAAAGTATTATACTTATATTCAATCAATTGATTAAGTCCATAATAAGTTGTTAAGCATGCCTGCAACTTCTTATCCGGATTTTTATGTAGCATAGTTATCTTAACCTCACCTTTTTCATTGCGATTTTCTATAACTACAATATCTTTTTTCTTCATTTGCTTATAATCGTAAAATATGTATAAAGCATTCCATCTCAAATGCTCAATATATGCTAATACATTACTGGATTCGGTTTTAAAGAAAAACGAATAGTCATTATATCCAGATTTCATTCCACTATTTATATAGCGTTTATTAAATTCTTCTTCCTCTACGCCAAAATCAGAGTCATTAGCCATTTTTATCATATCAAACCCTAATAAATTTAATTTAAACGGCAAATTCAATGCATGGTATAAGTTAGAGGCCTGTTCGATATAAGGCAATTCTGACCATTTCTGACGCATAAACTTTTTATAGTCTGCATTTTCAAAGCTCTCTCTTAAAGTTTTTATTTGCTCCGGCGACAATTTTTCTTTATTTGCATTTGCTATTGCTTGCAAATCGTTCAACCATTCAGGCGGATTCTTAATTTGATTGTATAATAGGTTAATTCTCTGGGCAAGTTCGGTTAAATCATCGTTGACTATATTTTCATGCGTATATAGCTCTTTCTCTTCGCCAAAATATATTGTACAGTCTTTCAAACCTTTGAGATTTTCACCTTTATTGTTCTTTGCCCTTACAAAAATCCTGTAATTATCATTTTGTAAAAGGCGCTTTAAAGTCTGGGCGTAAGAAGCATCTTCCAAATCATTTTCTAGTGATACAATAAAATATGTGAAACTATCTTCAGTCACCAAAGACTTAAATTTCTTTTTAGCCGTAATTGAATTTATATCGGTACGATAGGTTTTTAAATCGCAAATCTTTTCCGGCTTAGGGAAATCGCAATCTTTAAAATCTTCATCAAATTCATATGATATTTTCGAAAAAAACTCATTGTTCAATGATTTACTTTTATTATCGAAAATGTAATACGTTACAGGCTTTGACGCCAATTTTCCGTCTATTTCCTGAGCGAACTGGAACTGCATCGCGCACATTCTGAAAAGTTGATAGTTTACTTTGCCGAAACCTATGAAAACAATATTTATTTGTTTTTCATTTTTCAAAGTTAAATTTTCATTATAAAATGAGCGCGGTATATATTTTGTAATTGGATAATCTGCCACAAATCTCCTTGCCATAAGTTCATATTTACTAAAACCGGACAAGCACACATTTAAACTATTGTCAGCCTTGGTAATAAATCTTTCTTTTAATATCTTCATATCTTGCTGATTTGCTTCTAAATGAATATTGAATCCACCTGTATTATTTAACTGCATAAAAGTGTCGATAATCTTTGTATATGAATAGTTCCCGTCGCGAAAAACTATTACATTGTAACGACCATTATTTAACCTTTTTGCCAGACGCTTTGCATCTAATGGAACACGTAAAACATAGACTCCTTGTTTTATAAATTGAATATACTGTTGATTTGATAAACTGTCTCCTAAAAGTATGCTGTTCTTTGTCCTTTTAACATAATTTATCGCATCTTCCGAATTTCCAATAACAATATCGCAATTTCTCCGCAGTGCGAGTTTTACAGACAAATAATTGTTTATTCTTCTACTAAACAAGCTAGCAACACTTAAAATCACAGTAGCTTCCGCAATAACGAAAGCTAAAATAAAATCAATATAGTAAATCGGATACGCTTGACAAACCGGCAAAAGCAATTCTTTTATTACTTTAAATTTCAACACGTCCAGTGTCGTATTAATCAAAGTAAAACAATAGAAAAATTCTATATTCTCTCCGTTGAATGCCGCCGCAACAATAT
Source organism: uncultured Christensenellaceae bacterium (assembly GCA_964463195.1). GTDB lineage: Bacteria > Bacillota > Clostridia > Christensenellales > DTU072 > CAYXBO01. Next base: position 12,071 of record CAYXBO010000006.1, read on the forward strand.
GCATAGCAAAGATAATCAAAAAAGTCGGCACAAGATAAAAAAAATTCTTTTCCGATAAAACTTCACCATTATTTTTTATTTTACGGACAGTAGTAAAAATTAATAGTCCAATAAATAGAATTGATACTATAAAAAAGATTATACCAAGACCTAAATACATAATTCTATCCACCTACTTTTAAACTCAATTTCATAAAAATATTGTCACTGTTAAAAATAAAGTCATCATATTCGTCAATCAAAGACAAAGATTCGTTACACATTTCATATTGCTTACCTTTATAATCAATTCTTTTAAAATCATCTTGAATAATCGAACACCATTCTAATTGCATGTGCAATCCCCGTCCTTATATCTGCTTTACAAAATCCGTCGCTATCTCTGCTGCTCTTTCCAAAGCATCTTTGAAACCCAATCCACAGTCATAAAAATAATAGCAGAATGCGCCATGCAATACATCCCCCGCCCCAAGAGTATCAACGTGTTTCTTTTCGGACACTGCTATCTCACCGTATTCATACGGCAGAGCATATTGAATACTTTTACTTCCTCTTGTCTTTGCAATATATTTTATACGAAATTGTTCTTTCAATTTGAAAATGTCATTTCCAAATTCATCTACAAAACCTGAAGATGTAATTGCAATATCCGCATAATCCAAAGCACAACGGATATTATCCTTCCAAGCTCCGCAATCAAGTACAAGAGGAATGTGACAATCCTGCAAAGTCTCAACAAGTTCCTGAGTATATTGCGGGAGATTGCAATCATAAAGACAATAGTCGAATTTATTAAAAAATGAATTTGTAGGGGCCTTGTAGTCGGCATTTGGTTTTTGCCCACTTATTATTGTCCTGCTTGCATTACATCTCAACAATCCAATACAAGAAATATTGGGAAGTTCTCTTTCGCTTGAAATATCTATAACCCGAACTCCCAAACGTTGACACTCGTCGGTAATAATTTTCCCTATTGAATTCCTCCCTATGCCTGTAATAAGCGTTGCATTTCCACCAAGACGAGCACATGTCAATGCGGCGTTCAACGCAGGCCCACCGACTCTAACATGATACTTTTCAGACTTTACTTTATTGTTTTCCTCTGGAAGACTGTTTAGATTATATACAATATCTATTCCGCCAAGACCAACGAATAAACCTTTTTTCATATCTTGATCTATTGTTGCGTGGCAATGCTTTAATGATTGTTTATTGTACTTATGCTTAATCCCTATTACCGTATATCCATTGTCAAATGCAAGTTTAGCGACGTTGTCGGAATCCTCAAAAACTACAACTTCAGAATCAGTAAATTCTTCAGAGATTCCTATATACTTATTTGGATTAGCAAAGACTTCACTCTTTGTTATTTTACCATTATGGGCACTTATTCTCATTTCTTTCGGTATAAGGCTGTCAAGATTCCAATATGATAGTAGGTTATCAACTACCTCGGGAACTTGAGAGGTAAGCAACATAACTGGAATGCCAGAATCTATATACTGTTCGCAAAAATCATTTACCCAATTAAACGGACGCAAATTTCTTAAACGAACTAATTGCAAATATACGTTTATACGTTCTTCTAAAAACTCTTCGGTATTTATAGATATGTTATAATCTCTTTCTATCATCCTATAAATCGATATTTCATTATTGCCTATATATCTCTTTATATCTTCGTTTTTTAATTCTATGCCGTATTTTTCTTGCAAAAGTTGATTATATGCTTCCCAATGCAAGGTCTCAGTATCGGCAATCGTTCCATCCAAATCAAATATAAATAATTTGGCTCTTTCAAGCAATGGCAATACAGCCTCGAACTTTGCCTCATTCATGGGAATAAAAGAAACGTTTTTAATAAGCTTAGGCTTAACCATAACTATTTTTTCGCCACAATTTCCGTTTAACAACCCAAGAATATTTGTCGCAATTATTTCTCCTTGCTTTTGAGGAATTGTATCAACGGTAGCATAGTCAAACCTTGCCTCTTCAAGTATACTGTTCCCCGTTATCCCTTTTATACCGTCATAACCTATTATGATTATTTTTTCGTACTCATTTATAAGTCCTGTCTCTGTACGGATGGTGTCTATGTTTTTTGCAAGATAAAGGGCAACGTTATCATTGCCGGCATAGATTATAAGGCACTTATCAGACAATCTACCCCTGCATTCTTTCTGTAGCAATTTTGAAATTCTTGCAAACGAATCCTTTACTTGCAAAGAATGGAGTTCCACGTATCTGCACTTATCCAAATAATTTGAACTGATATTCTTCAAAATCGCCATACTTCTGATATTTGCAGGCATATTGGTTTTAGGTCCGTTACAAATCAGAATGTTTATATTTTCATTGCCGTATATACTTCCTAGGATATTTATAAATTCTCCTATTTTCTCCCCGCCGATTTGAAAGTCGGAGCAAACGTATGTCGGAGCATAATCTCCTAACTCTTCACGCTGTTTCGCACTTATATCCACATCGCACAAAATAACCTTAGAAGTCCTACATATTTGCTTGAAAATATCAAATGTTTCATTGTCCATTGTACCCAATGGACGAATGATAAACCCATTATATTTACCTAAACACTTTTTTAAAACTTCTATGAACTGAAAACTCTGAGATAAAGCATTATCTCCACTTATAAATTCATATTTAAGCTCTACATATCCATTAGTTGAAAAAACTCTGTTCACACCATCAACAATAGCTTTTGTAAAATAACTATTTTTACCAATAAATACTACAGATTTTGTCGCGATGCGCTTTTCGGGCAATTTAATCTCGCTATTAACAGAAGAGTGCTTGTGAGCATCAATGACCATTTCATCAATAAACTCATCTTGCGAATCGTTTTTTACAATCCCAACAATACTCATATTAAACATAGTGCAATACATAACTATGGTTTTACTGTCTATGCTTGCATTGTTTTTTAAAGCTGAACCGAAATATACATTAAAATTCCCGCCATTAAAATAAACCGGAACGTAATCCTTTTTCATTTCGTGCACTATTGCTATTTCTTCTCTAATAGAATCCGAAATGAAGAAATTATCGTCAATAAAAAACCAAACCGAAGCTGAATCTTCTAATTTTTGTTTAACAACTGATTTCCAGTTTTTCCCCTTTTCTATACCATCATCATACCAGTATCTTACTCCACGGGCGTTCAGCTTCCACAGTATTTCATAAATTTGATTTTTATTTTTATGGCTGTACGAAATAAAAATGTACGGCTCATTCCCCTCATATAACTCAGGTTTGTTAAATGGATTCATATTACTTTCCAGCCTTTCCTATTACTTTTGCAGGAACCCCACCTACTATCATATAAGGCTCAACATCTTTTGTGACTACTGCTCCGGCAGCAACTATACAGCCCTCACCCAACGTGACTCCCGGACAAATAACCGCACCTGCTCCAATCCACACATTATCACTAATATGAATAGCTACGGCATACCCACACCTTGACAGTCTTTTGCTTGCCAACTTAGAATGTGTTGCTGTGCTTATTGTAACGTTTGGTCCAATCAAAACATTATTCCCGATAATAACTTCAGTCATGTCAAGCATTGTGCAATTATAGTTTATAAAAACATTGTTTGCTATGCTAATATTACTTGCTATATCACAATAAAACGGTTTCAATATCTGCGAATTGTCACCGAAAGCAGAAAAGAATTTTCTGCAAACAGCTGTTTTCTCCATAATGTCATCATAATCTATAGCGTTAAATTTTTCTATAAAAACATGTGCTTTTTTTTGAGCATCGACAATGTCCTGAGAGCTGTCGAAATAAATTATGTCTTTCATACAATCACCATACCAAATATTAGGCTATCTGTCAATACGATAAAGCCCTTTGAATTAGGAAATGCGTACTTAGTACAGTCTAATAATTACTGTTTTTAATGACAAAAAAATCAGAGAAAAGTATCTGGCTCCGCCGATAATAAAAAGCATTCTGTCCTAAAGTTTTTTCGAAGAACAAAATAAATTGCAGTTCATTGACAGCGATGGAATAGTATCGTTACTATCTGGTCTTATTCAGTCAATATCAGGTATGTTTTCCATCTTTATATAGTTCTTTATAGACTCTGTATCAAATAATCTGTTTTATTTATTACCGCTCATAATCACCTATTACTAAATATTAATTTCTAATCCATTCTCGTTTACATAAGAACACCATATACCGTTTTCAACTATTTCTTCTCGAGCAATCTCTTTTACAAATCTTTCGATTTCTGCACTGTGTTCCCTGACTTCGCTCCATCTTGCATAGGCTGAAGCGTAAAATCTACTCATTTTCTCATTATCGTCCAATTTACGGTTATATGAAAGCTTACCCCAATAATTCGAAGCAAGTACCGAACCTGCCGCAGCGGTCCCCAAAATTATCGCCGCAAAATTCCGACACATAATATGGCCGATTAAATTACCCTCCCAAAACCAACTTACGTTACAAGCGCTTAAAATACAGGCGACTACTTCTAACACAAAAACTAAAAAGTATATTGCAATTGTCGCAATCTTAAAGCTTTTCGAATAATTTTCAAAATCTTTTGCTTTCTTTTTATTTACTATTTTCTTATCATTATGATATTTTAACTGCCCAATATCATTATTGCCTATCCACATGTCTATTACTTCGGTTGCATCCACCTTTATCTTATCAGAATTGCTTATTACATCTATTGCCTGTATTGCTTTTTCAATCCAAATCATATCAACTTTTTGAGACCAGGCATACAAATCACATACATTGGTTTCCGTAGGTTTTTCAGTGAGACACATAGACATATAAAACTGAATCCTGAGTGCTTCAGCAAAAGCACGGTATTTGATATATTTTTTATGGTATGCTTTTTTTCTTCCGCATATACTGAGCCATATGAGAATGCCTAGAGCTATTGTGCATGGAAAAATCATATATGGCAACGAAGCGTCATCGTATATAAGAAACGAACCTGCTACTGCCGTGCCGACTATTGCAAGCAACAAAATAAACAAATTATACTTCTTCTGATTTTTATCATAAGACAGTCCATCAGCTTTTACATAATGTAGTCTTAAATTTTTTCGGTAATCGTCTAGCTTGTTGACATCTTTCCATAGCTTAACTGTACCTTGTTTGATTTCGACTTTTTCAGCGTTATAATCTTTTGTTGTCGATATTATATCCTTCAAAAACGAGGGTATTTTATCAAGAAGCAAATAATTGCCATAAGTCTCTCCTTCATCTCCAGCAAGACTACTTATCAGCCATTTTCTTTGAATATCCGCTTTAGTTCCGTCATTTTCTCTTCTGGATTTTATCCAAATTACAGCAGTGTCATTTATCATTCCGAGTTTAAATAACTTATCTTTATCAAGAAATTTATGTTCTAACGCGAATTCTATGACCTCTACCGTTCCGCAACCATATTCTGTTTTGGGAGGTTTTCCGTCCCAAAGTGCTATAAGAATATGAGAATGCTCGGCAATATAAATTCCCGCCTGACGATATTCATAGCTAGCATCGTCAATATTGATACTTGATTTTATCCACTCCTTGTTTTTCTCTATATCGGGAACTATAAACTGTCTTTTTGTTTTAGCAAGATATCCGTATAGATTTTTCTTATTTACTTCGTCATCAAAGCTATCTATATATCTTTCTTTTTCGCAAGGAAGCACAGCATATACATCAATTTCAAGTTCAAAAGCCGCCTCTGCACACAGCATATCTGCACTTTGAGCAAATGCATTGAGCATAATTACAGGAGTATCTTCCTTTCCCTTCTTTCTACTCTTGCAAAAATTCTGAATTTCTTTCAAACTTTCGATGACCTGCGCTTTGATGGCAAGTTTATCATCTGCAACTAAATTTCGGTGTCCAGTGACCCCGATTATGATTGGAATCTTGTCATTTTGAAACATAAATCGCTCTCTTTAATTAGAACTTCATATCTATGAGTTATCAATTACTGCAAAAAAACAGTCTATATGAACATTTTTTGTATTGCACTTTAAGTAAGATACATCAGAATAACTAAACAGCGGACATTGCATCCGCTGTTTAGACTCGTTTAAAGTTATTTCTCTCTATAGTCTCGCATAAAAAAGCGTAACTATTATTTGCAAGAGATAAATTACTTAATTTCGACTTCGGCGCCGGCGGCTTTAAGTTTGGCTTCCATATCGGCAGCGGTCTCTTTGGAGACGCCTTCTTTGAGGGCTTTCGGAGCTGCTTCGACGACTGCTTTGGCTTCGCCGAGACCGAGACCGGTCAACTCGCGAACGACCTTGATAACGCCGATTTTGTTTGCGCCGAAGGACTTGAGGATGACGTCGAATTCGGTCTTTTCCTCTTCAGCAGCGGCGGGAGCGGCACCTGCGGCGGCACCGGCGACAGCCACGGGGGCGGCGGCGGAGACACCGAACTCGGTCTCGAACGCTTTAACGAGCTCGTTGAGCTCCATAACGGTCATTTTTTTAACTTCTTCAATAAACTTTGCAATATCTGCCATTGTAGTTTTCCTCCAATAATAAATGGTAATAGTTGATTTTGCTTAGGCCTGCTGTTTGTCTGCTATAGCCTTGATTGCTCTTGCAGCGCCGGCGATAGGAGCCTGGAGCATACCGACCAACATAGCGAGAAGAGTTTCTCTGTTGGGGATATTCGCCAAAGCCTCGCACTCGGCTCTGTCGCAGAACTTACCGTCGATAAGTCCGCATTTGATTTCCAGTTTTTTGAACGCCTTTTGTTTATCCTGCACGACTTTAGCGGGTGCAACGACGTCGGACTCGCTCATAGCGAAAGCCGAAGGACCGTTGAGGGCTTCTTCAAAACCGGTGATACCGAGTTCGTCCAAAGCGCGTGCGACAAGGCGGTTCTTATAAACGCTGTAGGTTACGCCGTTTTTTCTGAACTCGTTACGGAGCTCGGTATCCTGCGCGACGGTCAGACCCTGATAGTTAATAACAAGGAAAGCCGAAGCCTTTTCGATACGGGATTTAATATCGGCGACTTGCTCAACCTTCATATCCTTAAATTTAGACATTTTACAACCTCCTTTTAGATTTTGAAATAAAAACTCCGCGCTCAAAGGAAGAACGCGGAGCTGAACTCAAAAAGTAAAACTCTACTCTCTTCTATGCAGGCGTTTCCATTAAACCCTCGGGTGCCGGCAGTCTTTGAAGCGGTGTGTTTATTAAGTTTACAGCGGTATTATAACCTACCGCAGGCTGTGGGGTCAAGCGAAAAGCTTACATTTTGTAAGCGACTTTGACTCCGGGACCCATCGTTGAAGACATGCTGATGCTTCTTAAGTAAGTTCCTTTAGAGGAAGCGGGCTTTGCTTTGACGATAGCTTCCATAAGAACGTCGTAGTTCTCTTTGAGCTTTTCGGCGCCGAAAGATTTCTTTCCGAACGCGACGTGAACGATGTTGGCTTTATCGACTCTGTATTCGACTTTACCGGCTTTGATATCGTGAATTGCCTTTGCGATATCGACTGCGACGGTGCCGCTCTTCGGGTTAGGCATAAGACCTTTAGGTCCTAAGATTTTACCGAGACGACCGACCAGACCCATCATATCGGGGGTGGTGACGATTACGTCGTAATCAAACCAGTTTTCGGACTGGATTTTCGCAATCATCTCTTCGGCTCCGACGAAATCCGCGCCTGCGGCTTCCGCAGCGTCGGCTTTGTCGCCTTTAGCTATCGCCAAAACTTTCAAAGTTTTACCGGTACCGTTGGGAAGAACGACGACGCCTCTGACCTGCTGGTCTGCGTGACGGGAATCGACGCCCAGTTTGATGTGAAGTTCTATAGTCTCGTCGAATTTAGCGGTTGCGGTTTCGAGAACCTTTGCGATCGCCTCGCCACCGTCGTAGGCTTTGGTTTCGATGAGCTTTTTGGCGTCAATATATT
>CAYXBO010000007.1:0-19706 GCA_964463195.1 uncultured Christensenellaceae bacterium
CCGCGGTGGGTTGCAAATTGCGGCTCTTTCCGTCGGTAGCCACACTCGCTGTACGGTCACAAAAAAAATTACGGGTTGACTTTACGCGCGTGCGCGTTATAAAATAATAGTGTATGGGTAAGAAAACAGGAATTTTGAGAATACTCCTCGCTATAGCCGTCGTTGCGGTTCTGTCCGTGACGCTTTTTGCTTGCGGCGACGAGCCCCCCGCTCCCGACGTTCGCCCGCCCGCCGAAGCCCCCGGCACTTCCGGTTTGGTTTACGCTTTAGCCGAAGACCAGAATGGAGAAGAATACGCCTACGTTAAGAGCTACGAGGGTAAAGCTGCAAAAATCACCGTCGCCCCGATAGCCGGCGGCGCTCCCGTAAAAGCCTTCTCGGCGGAAGCCTTCAGCGGTAAGGATTTCATAGAAGAAATAGTTTTCCCCGCGAGCGTAGGAAGCATTCCCGATTACGCCTTTGAAAACTGCACGGCTTTAAAAAGCGTGACCGCCGAAGGTGTTTCCGAGGTAGGGGCGGACGCCTTTAAAGCCACTCCATTTTTTGAGGAGCGCTCCAACGGCGCGGTTTATTTCAACACCGTTCTGTGCGGATACAAAATCTCGGACGACAGACTGAGCACCGTCACCACTTTAAAAATAAACGACGGCACGACCTCGGTTACCGCGGGCGTGCTTAACAGACTTTCCTATCTTTCCGACGTGAATATCCCCAACGACCTTCCGGGTGTTTACGGAATGTTCAACGGCATTTCTTCTCTTCAGAGAATTGTCGTCAGAACGGACGGCGCGGGTCTTCTCACCGCCGTAGACGGCGTTTTATACGACGGTTCCACCTTAGTCAAATATCCGGAGGGTAAAAACAATACCTCGTTTACCGTTCCGGCAACCGTCAGAGGCATTGCCCCGAGAGCCATGTCTAACGCAAGCTTCTCAACTCTTGCGTTTGCCGGCGTGGTGGATGAAATCGGCGACGAAGCGTTCCTCAACAGCTCGAGGCTTGCCAACATGAATTACGGCACTAACGGCGGATTCAAAAACGTTGGTCGCGCGGCGTTCAAGGGCACGAATTTCACTAATGTCACTTTCCCCGCGGCGCTCGAAACTCTGGGGGAAGACAATTTCGCATATTCGTCGTTGAAAACCGTCAGGTTTGCGGCGGACGGCAATCTTAAGGTCATCGGCGACAGAGCCTTCAAGGGCTGTTCGTCTTTGACGGGAACAGACGCGCAGGGGAATTTGGAGCTTCCGGATACCTTGGAAAAGATTGGAGACAGCGCGTTCTATAAATGCAACGGCATAGAAAAAGTCAACGTAGGGCAGGGCTTGCTGTCCTTGGGCGGAGCGGCGTTTTACGGGTTGCGTGACCTGAAAGAGGTGGTTTTGTCGCCCGAACTCGAAGAAATCGGCGGCAACGCGTTTTACGGCTGCGACGCGCTCCCGAAAATCGTTCTGCCGTACAGCCTCGTTGAAATCGGCAATTCCGCATTTAAGGATTGCACGGCTTTGGAAATCGTTTATTTCGGTTCGGAGACGGAGCAGAATTATCAGAACGCAAAGCTTAATTATATCGGCATTTCGGCTTTTGAGAACTGTTCCGCGCTGACGTCCTTTACTACTCCCTATAGTCTGGAGAAAATCGGCTCTGCGGCGTTCAGAAAATCCGGACTTATGAGCATAACCGTTTTAAGAAACAAGTCCGTGGGGATAACCAAGCTCGGACTTTACAATCTCGACGGCACGAGGGTTAATTCCATTACCGTTCCGATAAACAGCGTGCGTGAATATAAAGCCGCGACCGGCTGGAGCTTTTCCGCAGACAGCATCATTGCCGCTGAAATGGAAAGCGGAGCGGCTACGGTGTTTTTCGACACGGACGGAAAGGGGCTCCTCGTGGAAAAAACGGCTAACGCGAGCATGCTCGTAATAAACCGCGGTGATTGCGACCTGGGGCAGTTTACCGAGACCTCGGAAGAAAAGACGGAGAGCGTGAACGAGGAGGGGAAAAAGGTATTTACTACGACGGTCACGACCTACACGACATTCGTAGAAGACTGGTATACCTCCAAGGACTTCTCTGAAGACAGCAAGGTGGTCTTCGGAGAGGACGGAACCTACCGCCCCGACGTGTTGGGCAACTCGTATATAACCCTTTACGCAAAGTGGGTGACGACGGAGACGGTGGAGGTTTCCGAGGAAGTTTCAGATGACTGAAATAAGCGGAAAAACCCGCAAAATAACGGCAATTTTGATTAGCGCGGTATCCATCGCGCTTTTTATCTTGACGATAACTCTCGGAGTGGTTGCGGTAACCCGTAACGCCTACGGTTATTACCGCGCTTTCGGTACGGCTTCGGTTATCGTTTCCGACGAGATGATGAACGGCGACGGCGACGTAAAGCTGTCCGTCGGCGAGCTTGCTTCATTCGATATTTCCAGTCCCGCCGAAAAAGCCGAGCTGTTAAGGGGCGACGTGGTTCTTACTGAAACCGACGGCGGCTGGAAAATTTTAAGAATTATTTCCAAAACCTACGAAGGAGAGGCGACCGTTTATTTGGCAAAATCCGACCTCGAACCGTATTCCTCTTATGTAACTCTCTCCCCCGATAAAATAATAGGCAGATTTTTGTATAAATCCGCCTCAAACGGCGCGTTTTTCGCCTTTTCATCAACCTTCGGCGGCTTCATCGTCTGCTACGTTCTGCCGTCGCTTTTAGCTGTGGTTGGGGTTGTTAGTGTTCTTTTTTTCGGGAGAAAAAAAGAACCAAAAAAAGCCATGTAACGCCGCAAACTCGCAATTACATTGCTCAAGTTTGCGGCTTTCGTCTTTATTAGTTATTCTTTTCGTCATTGCGCGGAGCGTAGCGACAAAGCAATCCAGACCCGCGTAGCCCCGCACGCCGTCATTGCGAGGAACGAAGCAATCCGGACTTAAAAAAATATCCGCAACCGCTCGCCGAAGGCGAGTGATTTCACCAAGCCGAAAGGCTTGATTTCACCACGGCATAGCCGTGATTTACCCAAACCGCCAACGCGGTTTGATTTAACTCGCGCGCTGCGCGCAATTTCGCATAATTTTGGTACTTGCTTTATAAATATATAAATGTTATAATATTCGCGTGCAGGTATAAGTACCTGCGCGAGGAGAAGTATGGCAAAGAAAATCGGATTGTTTTCAGCGGTTATTATTTTGGCGGTGCTTATGCTCTGCCTCTTTGCCGCGTGCACTCCGAACGAAGGCGTGGAAATAGATGACCCCAGTCTTCCTTACGCAAACGTCGTGGCTGTTCGTATTAACTCCGTTAAAAACGTTTGCTATCTCGGCGAGAGCTTTGATTTGTCCGATTACAAGGTTCTTCTCGAGCTGAAGGGCGGCACGGTCGTCGAAGAGGTTCTTTCTTCAGGTCACGCCACCGTCGACGCGGATTTTATAGACGTTGACGAAATGTTCTTCTACCGCATAGGCACCACTTCCTTTTCCGTAAGATACGGAGCCGCCGAAACGACCTACACGATAGAGGTCAAGGAACCGGACGTTACCGGCGCGGCTCTCGACAGAATGCCCAATAAAACCGAATACGTGGAGGGCGAACGCCTGACGATGGACGGTTGCCGCCTTGCATTGAAGCTTAACACCGGAGATACGGTTTACGCCTATATCGGCGACGGATTTGTGACGGGCTTCGATTCCTCTTCTCTCGGAGAGAAAACGCTTAAAATAAATTATGCGGGTTTCGTGGTGGAGCTTAAAGTGAACGTCCGCGCAAAGAGAATAAACGGCGTATCCGTGGAAACTCTCCCCGAGGTTCGCTCCTACGTGGTCGGCGAAACCGTCGTTTTCCAGACCGCGGGTCTCAGATACAGAATAAACTACGACAACGGAGCGTATGAAATCGTCGCGGCTTCGGAGCTTCCGACGGAAACGGTCTCTTACGCTTACGATTTTTCCAAACCCGATTCGCAAAGTCCCGTTACGGCGACCTACAAGGACGCGGAGGGGAATTCCTACCGCATGACCTTTACAGTTGCGGTCAGCAGCCGTCAGCCGATGAGTCTTACCATCGAGAACCGTCCGACTCACTACGACAACATAGTGGAGGGCGCGGCGGATATGAATTACGCGGGCGGAACGATTAGGATAAGATTTACCGACGACCCCAACGGAGAGGGCGAAGTTCTTCCGATGACCTCTCCCGTTTTCTACAAAAAGGGATTTAAGAATACCGTCGGAACCCACACCATAACCTTCTCCTATTTCAACAATTCTCTTCCCGCCTGGTGCGTGACCATGGACGTCAACGTAAAAGCCAAATCCGCCGAAGCGCTGGAGTTTGCAGACGTCGAAGGCTTCACAAACAGCAGGTATTATGCTGTTGAGGGAAAACGCGCCGACATTAACAGCCTCCTCTACAGGATAAGATACGACAACGGAGAGTATTCGCCGTATGCGGCTGTAAGAGAGGATATGATAGCCGTAGGCGGCGGACTTACCGAAAATTCTCTGCTTCTTACCGAAGGGCTCAAGGAGTGGGACGGAACCGGTTGGACTAAGACGGTTACCTTTGAAGCCGAAGGCGTAAGGAACAGTCTTCCGATATACGTTATACGCGAAATTCCCACTTCAATAGCTCTCACTTCTCCGCCGAATAGCACGCAGGTTCAGAGAGGACAGGTTATAGATTTGACGGGCGCAAATCTCCGCGTAATCTTCAATTCGGGCGATGAAAGAAACGTTTCCGACTTCGGAGTGAGCTTTACAAACCCAGATAACGACCCCAACGCTCCCGACGGGTTCACTGACAGAAATGAAGGAGTTTATACCGTTTATGCCTATTATCTTGTTAATGGGAATGGAGACGAGATAAAAGACTACGTTCAGTGGCGAGAGAAAGCAGGTCGTTATCAGACGTTTACCGTTACCGTTATCGACAACGGTCCGACAGGGTTTTCGCAGATTGACGTTTACCCCGACAAAACGGCTTACCTCTACGGCGACACGCTGTCTTTTGCGGGGCTCGAGGTAACGTTTGATTACAATGACGGTAATGGCAACATCGTAAAAAGAACTTACGAAGTCAAAGAAGTCACTATTGCTATTGACGGCGATACTGAAGATGGGATAGAATTTACTAATAAGGACATACCCTCGGATAAGGTGGTTCTCAGAAAGACCGATTTCGTCATGGGCGGGGAGACTAAGGTTTATACCTCGGGCTCCGTTGCCTTGGAATTTCTGGGCATCGTCTTCAATTTCGATATTACGGTGCTGCCGCTTGCGAGAATTCAGCTTCGGGTGGACGACGCGTCGGCTATGAAAACCGTTTACGCCATAGGGGAAGAGTTCGACCCCTCGGGCGCAATCATGGAGGTCAGAAGAAACAACAATACCACGGAGTTCTTCACTCCCGACAGCTGGCGTAAAATTGACGCGGTCGGCGATGCGGAAGCTCTCGGAGACGGGTGGTATTACGTAGCGAACGTAGGTTCTGCGGCAGGGATAAAGACCGTAACTCTCGTTTACAAGAGGGGAGAAACCGTGCTTTCCTGCAACCTCGACAACATCGTATATCATCAGAACGGCGTTACGAAAATCGCACTTTACAAAGGCGACTATCTGGCGGAGTCTTTGGGAGTCGTCGGCGCGGGACTTACGCCGTACGTCGGCGAATATACGGTAAGAGCTTACTATTCCGACTCCGAATATTATACCTTGCCCTTAACTCTGGACATGATAGATTATTCGGCGAAGGATTTGACGACGGAGGGAGGGAACAGAAAGGTTACGGTTTCCTACAACGGGCTTTCCATAAAGACCTACGTTACCGTGGACGTGAACGCCGTTCTCGAAAGTATAACCGTCAAGACCTTGCCGCGTACCAACTATATAGTCGGAGAAATGCTCAACCTTTCGGGCGGAATTCTCACCCGTACCTATAAAGACGGAGTGCTTCCGACCGACGAGGTCGCTCTTTCGGAAGCAAGAGTTGTGGGCTACAACGCGGAGCCCAACTTCTTCGGACCGTATTCCGGACAGACTCTGACCGTCGAATATCAGGGACTTACGACCACGTTCGACGTAACAGTATGGGATAAGGCGTATCCCGACGTTACGTTCTCGTCGCTCGTGAAAATATACGGAAACAGACAGCCCGCAAGCGTTACCTTCGTGCATCCCAACGGAATATTCCTGACGCCCGAATACCGTTTGGTTTATCAGCGTTTCGACGAGGCGAGCGGAGAGTGGGTGAATATTCCGGAGGAAGACGCGCCTCCCGTCAGCGTAAGCGGCGAACGCGGCTACCGCGTGCGGTTCGTGTCCGAAGAAAACCGTTACTATTACGCCGTGGCGGAGGACGCAGGGGAAGAGTATTACGCAAGGTACGTGGTGCAGAAGGCGACGATAACCATAAGCGCAAACCCTGCCGAAAAGTATTACGGAGACAAGGACCCCGTTATTACCTTCAGCGCGTCCCAGCAGGAGCTTTGGGACAGCGCGGTAAAAGAGGTTGCAGCGTCCGGCTCCATAACCTCCGCAGGTCTTACCTCTTCGGGAGACGGCAGCGAAAAGGACGCGGGGACTTATACTATTGAGCGCGGAGACCTCGACCATCCGTACTTCAATATAGAGTTCAGAACGGCAAATTACCTCATCATGCAGAAGGAAGTGGAGGTCAGCTTGCCGGCTCTTCAGAACATGCGGCTTATTAAGGAGAACGGAACCGCTCAGGCTCAATCCGTTGCGACGGCGTACCGTCTGGTCGGCTTCAACGCGCAGGGCAGAAAGGTCTACACCGAAGCGTCGAGAGAACAGAAAGCTTCGATAGACGCGGCAATGGAGTTCAAATACGAAAAGCTTGTCGGCGAAACGTATACGGCGGTTGCCCCTGAAGACGTCAAAGAGATAGGCAGCTACCGCGTGACGATATATGCAAAGCGCGGCGCAAATTACTCTGTATCCGAGGATTCGGCTAACTTCGTTAAGGAAGAAAACAGCATAGTTGCGCTGTTTGAAATAAAGAAGATGACGAGACCGTCCTTTACCGTAACCGCCGACAACGTTACGTTGACAGCGTCGGAGAGCGGCGGAGGATATAAAGTGTCGCTGAAGAATTTCGAGTACGGGTTTGACAACCTCTTAATCCAGACCTTGTCCGGAACTCCCACCGAGGTTCACGCGGACGGTTCGACGGATATCGAGATTTCCTCAAACGACGTATTGCGGTTCACTTATGCGGAGACCGAGGAGTACGAGGCAAGCACGACGGCGACGCTTTACGTGACCGTCCCGACAAACTGAGAAGTTAATTACGCGGCAACGCGAAATTATAAAAAATAAGTAATACATATACGGAGGTATTTAAATGGAAAACCAAGAGAAACAGCAGTTTGCTGAAAAACAGCAGTTTGCTATCAGCGAATGGCAGTCGGCGAAGCAAATCAACAAAGAGTTGAAGCATTTGCAGTCCGTCCCCGCTTATTCCGTTGGTAAGGAAAACTACGAGAAGATTGTGGCGGATTATTATGAGGGAAAATGCCCCAAATCGAAAGCAATTTTCGAGGAGGCGAAAAACTACATCCCCGGCGGCGTCCAGCACAATCTGGCGTTCAACAAGCCGTTCCCTGTGTGTTTCGCCAAAGCTAAGGGCGCGTACCTGACCGACATTGACGGCAACGAGTACATCGACTTTCTGCAGGCGGGCGGACCGACCATTCTCGGAAGCAATAACGACGTTGTAAGAGAAGAAGTCAAAAAGCTCCTCGACGATTGCGGCCCTGTCACCGGTCTTCTCCACGAAGCCGAAATGCTCCTTGCCAAGGAAATCAACAAGCACATGCCCGCTGTTGAAATGTTCCGTATGCTCGGAAGCGGTACCGAAGGCGTTATGGCTGCAATAAGAGTTTCCCGTGTTATCACGCACAAAAAGAGAGTCATCAAAGTCGGCGGCGCCTACCACGGCTGGTCTGACCAGATGGTTTACGGTCTTAAGGTCCCCGGCACCAGACAGTATCTCGAGTCCCACGGTATTCCGGGAAGCTACAAGACCACCGACGAGGTTCGTCCTAACGACCTCGGAATGCTCGAGCACATGCTCAAGAAAAACAAGATGCGCGGCGGCACGGCGGCTGTTATCGTCGAACCCGTAGGTCCCGAATCCGGTACCCGCCCGATTGACGAGGATTACAACGAGAAGGCGAGAATGCTCGCAAGAAAGTACGGCGCGCTCTTCATCTTCGACGAAGTCGTCACCGGCTTCCGTCTGGGACTTGCCGGCGCTTCGGGCTACTTCTTCGGTAAGTTCCCGATGGATAAGAAGCTGGAAGGCAAATACGCCCACAAGATTACCGAGAAGGACGGAACCAAGAGAGACGCTATCGGCAGAGATATGTATCCGGACCTCGTCGTTTTCGGAAAAGTCATCGCCGGCGGTTATCCCGCGGCAGGCGGCGTAGGCGGAAAGAGAGAGTACGTCAAATACATGTCCTCCGGTCTCGGCAAAGGCGAGCACAGAGCGTACGTCGGCGGAACTCTTGCCGCAAACCCCTTGTCCTCTCTTGCCGGTTACCTGACCATTAAGGAAATCGAAAAGACCGACGCTTGCGTAAAAGCAGGACGTGCCGGCGACAGACTCTGCAAAGGTCTTAAGGAACTCATTGCAAAATACAATCTTCCTTACGTCGCGTACAATCAGGGCAGCATCGTTCACCTCGAGTGCACCGGAGCTATGAGCTACGACTACAGCTCGACCTGCCTCTTAAAATCCCTTATCGGCGTTCTCAAGAACAAGAGCATGATTAAGCAGAGAGCAACCCACATGGAATACATGGGCGCGGCTTACATGGCAAACGGTATCGTTACCCTTGCGGGAAGCCGTCTCTACACCTCTCTTGCCGACACCGACGAGGTCATCGACGAGGCGCTCCGCCGTTTCGACAAAGTGTTCGCGCTTGTCGTAAACACCGGAGAGTGCGACCCCAATAAGAAGAAATAAGAAACGACGAGACAACCGTATCCTTCCGCGTCTTTCGGGCGCGGAAGGGTGCTTACTGTATTATTAAGGAAAGAACTATGGCGAATTATATCATTTCTCACGATATGGGAACGAGCTCCGACAAGGCGGTTCTGGTCGACTTTTCGGGCAAAATCATTGCTTCCGCAACGGCCGATTATCCCATTTATTATCCCGCCCCGGGTTGGGTGGAACAGAGCCCCGACGAATATTGGGCAGGAGTTGTCGAAGCCGTCAACCGTTTGATGGAAAAGACGGGCGTCGACAAAAACGACGTAAAAGGTATGGTGTTCTCCACGCAGTCTATGGGCGTTATCCCCGTTGACGAGGACGGCAACGCGCTTTATAACAACATAAGCTGGGTTGACGCGAGAGCGCAGAAACAGGCGGACAGTATTATGTCGAAATTAGGCGGCAAAAAGATTTTCTCACTTGTAGCCGGCACCCCGATTATGGGAAAGGACGTAATCGCAAAACTTATATGGATTAAGGAAGAGAGACCGGAAATATACAGAAGAACCAAATATTTCCTCGACGTCAACGGATACCTCAAAATGCGTTGCACGGGGAAGATGGTGGCGGAATATTCCGGAGCTTCCTCTTACGGTTTCGATTTGAAGAGCAAAAAGTGGCTGGGAGTTCTGAAGCTTACCGGACTCGACATGAAAAAGCTGCCGCCTCTCGTCAAATCGACCGACAACGTCGGCGGGCTGACCAAAGAAGCCGCGGAACAGCTGGGACTTGTCGAAGGCACTCCCGTGTTCGGCGGTTGCGACGACGTTCAGAGCGCGTGTATCGGAAGCGGTATGACCCGTGACGGAGACATTCACATTTATCTCGGAACCTCCGCCTGGGTGTGCGCTTCCTCTAAAAAACACACCAAATTCAAAAACGGCGCGGCGGCAATTCAGAGCGCGGACCCCAATATGAACATCATAGTGGGCGTTACGGAAGCCGCGGGCAGTAACATTCAGTGGATACAGGAGCAGTTCTTCCAAAAGGAACGCGAGCAGTACGGAGACAAGATATTCGACTATATGGGCGAGGTCGTTCAGAAGGTCAATCCCGGTTCGGACTATCTTATCTGCACGCCGTGGATGCTCGGAGAACGTTGTCCGGTGTCCTCTACGACTACGAGAGCCACGTTATTCAACATTAACCCCGAACACACCAGAGAGCACCTCATGCGCGCGGTGTACGAGGGTATAGGTTACAATCTCCGCTGGATTCTCGAAAACTTCAAAAAAGACTACAAATTCGGCTGCGATACCTTCAGGATAATCGGCGGCGGAGCACAGAACAACGTCTGGATGCAGATAATTGCGGATATTACCGGAACCAAATTCGACGTCGTCGAAGACCCCCGTTCGTCGGGCGCGTTGGGAGCGGCGATTATCGCCCTTATCGGTCTCGGAGAAATAAAGAGCTTCGAGGACGCATCCAAGTTCGTCAGAGTCAAAAAGACCTATAAACCGAACGCTGCCAACTATCACATTTATTCCCACCTTTTCGCAAGCTATAAAGACATATACAAGGGGCTTGAGAAGGCCTATCAAAAAATCAACGGCAACCGCTTTGAAGGCGAGTTGAAAGGAGAGTAAAAATATGGATTTTTCCAAGCAAAAAGAGCAAATTTTGCAGTACGTCGAAATGCTCAAGGAGGCCAATCTTCTGGGCGATAACGACGGTATTAGCATGAGAGTCGGAGAAAACGTCGTAGCGACTAAAGAGGGCGCCGATTTAAAGAACGTCACCGAAGAGGATATCGAAGTAAGAAAGCTTTCTTCGGCAAACGGCCTTCACGACGCAATCTATACCGAAAGAGAGGATATTAAAGCCGTTATCACCAACCACGCCAAAAACTGCGTGACGGTTGCGGAATGCGGAGTTAAAATTCCGGCGGTACTCGACGACCTCGCGCAGATTATCGGACCTTCCGTCAAAGTTGCTAAGAGCGGCAACGCAAAGCAGGTTATCAAAACCCTTAAAGGGCGCAACGCCTGTCTCGTCAATGGCGGCGGCGTGGTGGCTACCGGAAGAACGCTCGACGAAGCCTACACCGGAAGCCTCGTTCTCGAAAAGGGCGCCAAGACCTTTATCGAAACCACGGCTCTCGGCGGAGCGGTGCTCGTGCCGTACTTCGATTGCCTGTTGCAGCGTTTCGTTTACAAAATGAAATACAGTAAGAAAGACCAAGCGGCTAAAGCCGCAGAGGCGGAATAAGGAGGGCGGAACGATGACAGAACAAGAACTCAGAAAGATTGTAAAGGACGCGGGCGTCCGGCTTCTCAAGGAGAACCTCGTTCAGGGAACATGGGGTAACATTTCCGTCCGTATCGACGAAAACAAAATGCTCGTCACGCCTTCGGGAATGGATTATATCCGCATGACGGAAGACGACCTCGTAGTGGTCGATATCAACACTCTCGAATACGAATCCAGCGTCAAGCCCACCAGCGAAAAGAAAATCCACGCAGCTATCTACCGCCAGCGCCCCGATATCGGAGCGGTTATCCATTCGCACCCCTCATATTGCTGCTCGGTAGCCTCCGCGCGCCGCGACATGCCCGTGACGGACGAAGAGGTTAAAAGACTCGTCGGCGGTGATAAAGTTCGTATGGGAGCCTACGGCTTGTCGTCCACCAAAACCCTTACCAAGGCGACTATCGCCGCCCTCGGCACCGATATGAACGCTTGCTTTATGGCAAACCACGGTATGATGGCTTGCGGCAAAGATATGGAAGACGCTTTCGCCGTCTGCCGCGCTATGGAACAGGGTTCCAAAAAGTTTATCGAAGCGGAGTGCGCAAAACGCCTCGGAAAAGACGTCTTCGAGGAGGGCGACCTCGAATGTCTCTTCAGACAAAAATACGCTAAATAAGCAGGATTTTCGTACTTTTTTCTGCGAAGAAAAAAGTACCAAAAAAGACGGACTAACGCCGCGGGTTTGCAACTTTGTTGCTTAAACTCGCGGCTTTTGTCTTTTGTTGGTTCTTCGTCATTGCGAGGAGCGTAGCGACAAAGCAATCCAGAATTTAAATAAAAAATAAAATATCCACAGCTTTTCGCGAAGTGAGAAATTCAGCTTTGACGCCAAGCGTCAAAATTTCGCCGAACAGGTTTACGTGTAAATTTTGTAAAATCTTTTTTAATTGAAGAAAGCCTATTGATTTCCCCGCGCGCTTAATATATAATATAACTAATCGCGTAAAAGGGGTGAGCTATGCCCTTTTGACGGCAGAGCAGTCTGAAAGTTGGGAGCAATATGAAAAGAAAAATAGCGTTTGCGCTGGTTTTAATATTCGTTTTGCTGACGGTGGGGCTTACCGCCTGCACTCACGCTGCCGTTGCGATTGATAAGGTCGAACTGACGGAAGTTCCGAGAACGGTTTACGAAATGGGCGACAGCATCGATTTCGGCGATGCAAAGCTCGTGGTTTATTACAAAAACGGCGCAAGTCAGATTGTCGACATTTCCGAAAAAGCGACGGTTTCCGGCTTTTACAGGAACGTTGCCGGAGAACAGATAATTACCGTTCGCTATTCGGAGGAATATTCCTACGGCGAAACCGCCTTTGCGGTGACCGTCAACCGCCCCAAGACCGTTCTGTCGAAAACCGTGGTTTTCCCGACCGTCGATTACATTAAAGGGCAGAGAATAAATTTTAGCGGGGCTTCCGCAACGGTCGTTTACGACAAGAAATACGAAGAGGAAAATATTACCGAAACCTTCGAGCTTTCGGAGGATAACCTTATTTCGGGCGATACCTTAGAAGCGGGAACCCGTACTCTTGAGTTTTTGCTTTATAACGACGGAGAAAAGGACGTAACGGTCACTCATGAGATTAACGTTTCCGAGAGCTCTGTCAGGTCGGTTTCTCTTGCGACCTTGGACGCGGCTCCCGACAAAACCGCTTACGCGCTGGGCGACGGGCTGGATTTGAGCGGACTTCAGCTGAGACTTTTCATGAATACCGATGTAGACGCGGTCGTAGATACCGTCGTTAAAGCTCCGGACGGCGGATTTACCCTGAAGGAGCACGGCGGAACGGTTACCGCAACGACCGCGGACGGAGAGGTTTTCGACACCTCTTTTGAAAATACTGCTTCGCTTTACGTAAATTACCGCGAAACCGAAACGTCGGAAGTTCTCCGCACAACTGGGGCGATAACCGTCAGAGCGGTGGTGAGAATGCCTTCTACGGAGAGAGAGGAGCTTCCGACATATACCCCAAGCGTTCCCACTCAGGTCGTAAACAGAGAGCTCGTCTTCGGCAAAACGGTTATGACCGTCACCTTCAACGACCAGACGAGGGTCAATTATAAGCTCGGCGATTTCGACCCCTCGGAAGAAAATCGGCACCGCACCACGGGCTTTGACGTCCGCGGCTTTGATATCAATACCGCCGGTCAGCAGACTTTAAGGGTGGTTCTCTATAAACCGCTCGCGGACGGCGAAGGCTATTCGGACGAGGAATACGAAATTTCCTATAACCTCGTTGTAAACGTTGCCGCCGAAAGAGTGGAAAGCATTGCAATCGAGGACGGCGGAGCGGCAGAACCGGAAGAGTATAAATCTTACGTTACGGAAGAGGACGGCGCATATTATTTCAGAGGCTACGTCGGCGACGTTTTAAATCTCAGCGACCTCGGTTTTACCCTCGTATACAACAGCGGCAAGACGGAAGCGGTGCAGCTTTCCGCTCTTACCGTTCAGGGAATCGGTAAAAACGTTGTCCCGATTACGGCGGGCGAGGTTTACAGGCTCGGGGAAGAGGGTGACGACGGTTATATTTCCTTTGAGTCAAACGGCGTTTCCGTAAGGATAAACGTGGAATGCAAGGAGCTCGTCTTTAAGGAAATTTCCTTTACCGCTCCCTCTAAGCTACAGTACACACACGGCGAAAGCTTCAGCATTTCTGGCGCGGAGCTTGCCGTTTTCTATTCCGAAAAGGACGAGGAGACCGGAGCGGCTGTCAGAGTAAAACGCATTTCCGAATCCGAGCTTCTTCCGCTTATTGACCTTTCCGCTTTCGATACGACGGTTACCGGCGAATTGAAGCTTACGGTGACCTACGGCGACGGATACGTTCAGTCCGCAAGCGAGGAATTTTCCGTTTGGGTGGTTACCACTGTCGTAAATCTCGAGGTGGCGACAGCTCCTGCGGCGGTGTTCGTAAACGGTTCCTCTTTTGAGAGGACGGGCACCGGACTTAAGCTCAGACAGGTGTTCTCCGACGGCTCCGCACCGGTGGAAATCACAGATTTTACGGACGCCGCGTGGACCTTCTCGCCGTCCGCTTTGAC
This sequence comes from uncultured Christensenellaceae bacterium, assembly GCA_964463195.1. GTDB lineage: Bacteria > Bacillota > Clostridia > Christensenellales > DTU072 > CAYXBO01. Next base: position 14,315 of record CAYXBO010000007.1, read on the forward strand.
GCTTGACGACTCGGCGGCTCTTTCGGGTACGGTTAGGGTGACCGTTTCCTATCAGGGAGCTCAGGCTGAGTTCGACGTGACAGTCACAAACTTTTATACCGGAATTACCGCAGCCGATTACGTAGGCGCCGACTCTGCGAAGAGCTTCAAGGTGACCGAAGGAATGGCTATCGATTTGGCTCAGTACCGTCTGACTGTCGTAAGACAGGACGGAACGAGCACGTACGTTACGGCAAACGGCAGCGACTACGACGCGGAGAATATGACCGTCGGCACCCGCCGCGTGGCAATGAGATATACCGATTCCGCAAACAATCCGGCGGAACTGTCCTTTGCGGTGGATTTCGAGGTCGTTGCAAAACAGACGGACAGATACGTGGTTCTCGGCTCGGTGGAGCATATACATACCAAAGCCGACGCGAGTTTTAATGCGGACGGGCTGACTGTCAGAAGGTACTACGACAACGGAAGCTACGAGGTTCTCACTTTAGGCACCGAGATTTTGTTCGACGGTTATTCGCTTGACGGCATTTCGGACGCGGACTATCCCGTGGTTCTCGATATAACTCTTAAGCTTCCCGACGGCGAAGCGGTGGACGAGTTCCAATTCGGCGGCGAAACCGTTTCTTCGATTAAGGTCAAAGTATACGAAAAGTTTGCGGTGTCCGCGGTGTTCGGAGACCGTGACGGCAATGCGGCAAGCATTCCCAATCTGACACTTAAACAGAGCTCCGCATTAAACGGCGTAAACGGCTTACTGAAGGCTTCCGACGTTGCGGGTAGCGGAGAAGACGCCTACGACAAGTGGCGCGAAGCGCTCGACGTTCTGAATTCCGCCTACGTAGTCGTGACCTACACTACAGGCGCGAAGGAAATAATTTCCGTAGGAACCGGCGGCTTTAAGGTTGAAGGCTACGAGCCCATGAGAACGGGCACGCAGGCGGTCAGCCTCGTCAGCCTTTCCGACGAAAACGTCAAAGTCAACTTCTTCGTGAGCGTTACCCCGCGCGAGGTGACCGGCATCGCATGGGCGGCGGGCTCAAGCATAGGCGCCGTCAAAGAGGGCAAGGCGCTCGAGCAGAAATTGCTCAATAACGCCAAGCTCCGCATAACCTACGACTTCGGCGAACCGGAGACTGTTACCGCCACCGCCAATATGATTATGGACGGAGATAACGTATTCGCCCCCGCAAAATACGTCGGAGCGTTCGGCAACAACCCGAGCGTCACCGTCAAGGTAAAAGCCGCGTACGCCGGTAAAACCACTGCCGACGAATTAAATCTTACCGTCGAACGTAAGGTGCTCAAGAAAATCGATATATTCGGTTCGCCTAAAACCCAATACTTCGAGGGCGAAGAATTCAACTTCGGAGCGACCGCGGATACGGACTTCCTTAAATCCTCCGACGGAACAAGCAACCTTCACCTCATTTTCTATTACGACAACGATACAAGCGAGGTGTCCGCCGCTCCGATTTTGATGGATACGGTCAATTGGCGCTCCTCTTACGACAATTCCGAAATGACGGGTCAGCCCAAGGCTCAGCGCATTCAGTTGAGCTATCACGACGACGTTGACGGCGACGATTTTACTTACAGCTACAACATAGCGATGAACGACCGCGCCAACGCGACCGTCGTGTATAATCCCAACAACGCTTACGTTTACATCTACGGCGAGCAGACGGATATAGCTTTCGATATCGTGTTTAACGGAACTGCCGCCGGATACGCGGAGAGCGACGTAACCGCGGCGTTCCTGAACGAGCGCTATTCCTATAAAATCACGGCGGACGGCTATAGCCGTACCCCTATAAACGGCGGAGAGGGCGAAGACGTAAAATATCTTCCCGCCGGTACTTACACCTTCAGAATAACCTACGGCGGGCGGGCGCATACCGCGGCGCTTGCCGGACTTAACAAGCTTGAGGACGATTCGCATATCGTCATAATTCAGCAGAAACAGCTTGAGGTTTCCTTCAGCGACGAGATACTGGTTGCCAAGGAATATGCGGCGGGCACGAGCTACGACAGCGGGTTCTTCCTTGACCTCATGTCGCTTTCGGGCTTCGTCGGAGAGGAAGAAAGAGACGTGCTCTCGGGCACACCGTCCGTTTACGTTGACGGCGAGATACTTTCCGGAACCGTTAAGCACGCGGGAGTGTATACGGTGAGTATAGGAGGGTTTTACGCCGACAACTATTCCATCGTATACGACGACAGAGAATTCCAAATCCTGCAAAGAAAAATCTACGTCGCCTTAAAGGACGGCGGAACGATAAAAGTTCCTTACGGCGAGTCCAACGTGGGGCTCAGCCAGCAAAACGGTTACTTTACGGTAGTGAACCAGAACAACGACCCGCTTAATATCGGCGAGGAGCTTCAGGGCGAGCTTTTGCGCAATCAGGAGGGGCACTCCGAAGGTCTTGGGGTAGGACAGGAGGTTCGCGGCAATAAGGTCGGCTTCTACAGAATAGGCATCGGCACGCTGTCGACTATGAACCCCGACTATATTATCGTAATTTACGGCGACGGCGAGCCCGTGTTTGAAATAGAGAAGAGAAAGCTGACGGTTACCGTAGACGACAAGGAAGCCGTTTACGGAACGAGCGGCGTAAGGCTTACAGTTACGTTCGGCGTGTTTTACGAAAACGATACCGCGGAGACTGCCGTTTCCGGCACTCCGGTATACTATATCAACGGAGAAATGATTAACGGCGACAGACTGGACGTGAAAAAAGTTGACACGTATACCCTGAGCGCAGACGGTTTAAGCTCCGATAATTACGAGCTCGAATACGTTTCGGGAAGGTTTACCGTGACGAAAAAAGCCGTGACGGTTTATCCGTATGCCAACCAAGGAAAAATCTACGGCGACGAGGATAGCGAATTCGGATACAGCGTCAGCGGAATGCTTGCCGGGGACGAGCTTGAGGGTTATCTCTCGAGAGAAGAGGGTGAAACCGTAGGAAGCTATGCCTTCAGCCGCGGAACTCTCAACAACGACGATTACGAGCTGTCTCTTGCCGAGAACGCGCCAGAATTCGTAATTACCGAAAAGCCGATAAAGGTCGTTCTGTCCAACATAAGCAAGCAGTACGACGGACGCGTCGCGCAGGCGGATGAGATATTCTTTGAGGTTTTCGACGCGTACGGTGAAATTTACGATAAAGAAGAGGTAAGCTACGGTATTTCCTTCGTAAACGCCGCAAAAGGTATCGGCAATTACGCCATCGTTTTGGAAGACAGCGACGCAAATCACAGCATAACGCTTGCAGAAAGTTATTCCTACAGCATTACGCCGAGGAAGATAACCGTCAAATTCCTGACCAAGCTTGCAAACGAAGAGGAGTGGACGGAGTTTAATTCGGATATGTCGTTCGACTACGAATACGAAACCGCCAGACAAAGACAGATGACCGTGGTGTACGGTCTGCTTCCGGCGGATATCGGTAACGTTCAGCTTGAAGAAACCGTCGCAGCCGACAATCCGTCGATATATCCCACCGTGTCCAGCGGCTTTAAATACGATACCGAGACGGGGTGGTATCTCATCAACAACAACGGCAGATGGAACGTAAACGCCAGCATCGTTACCGACAACAACTACAGCCTCGACCCGACCAGCGCCACGCTCAATATAAACAAGCTCGAGCTTTTGGTATCTGCTACGACGGCGGCGCTCACCTCCACTTATACGGCAGGAGAACAGCTGGCTGTCAGAGATTACGACATAACCGCGTCGAGAACGATAAGCCCCAATGAAAAGACCTACATTCAGAACTCCGTTCTGAGCCTGAGAGTCGGTGGTGGCGGAAGACAGGACGTTGCGGAGGGCGGTTACGAGGTTATGTTCGTTCTGCCGAGCGACGCAAACTATACGGCAAAAGCCAAGCCGACCGACAATCCCGACGAGTTTTATTCGGTCAGCGATTACGTCAACGACCACGGCGGTTATGACAATGAGAGAGGGACGCTCCGTTTCGTAGTCAATAAGCGCACCGTAAAGATTTCGATTGGCGCGCTCGCGCTTACCAAATTCTACGACGCGCAGGAGCCCTCGGTTTCTCCCGAAAAGCTTATCGGTATAGACGACGCCGTTCTTAAAACCACGGTTGCCAACGCGCTGGTCTTTGAAAGACTGACCGCTCCCGACGGAAGCTCCTCAGTCGACGGATACGCATTGTCCGACAGCGGAACTTTCAGCGTAAAAATCGACAATTCCAGAATGACCAACGGCAACTACAACGCTTTCTTTACGCGCGGTTATCACGGTCTTCAGGAGAATTCCGGAAATGCCGGAGACTACGATAAAGACGACTATTACGTTTACACAATCGAGAAGAATACGGCGACGGTCGCTGTCGCTTTAAATAACGGCATAAGAGGCAGACAGTTCAACAACAGAGCGCTTCAGTCTTCGGACGTTGCCGTAAATATTTCCGGATATTATCCGTCTACGTTGACGGTTTCCGAAATTCTTAATATAACCGGATTGAAGTTCAGCTTCAGTCCGTTAAACGGCTCCGACCGAGACCTTACCGAAGTCGGCGACTACAACGTGGAGATTATCACGGAAGGCGAGGGCGCTTATTCCGATTATAACCACACGTTCACGATGTCGCCCACCTACAGAACCTTCAGCATAACGAAGCTTACCGTCAACGTGACCGTATGGGATATGTATAAGCGTTACGACGGCAAAGACGCCGGCGAAGGTACTACTTACCGCATCGTTACGGAGCAGGGCGTGGAAGTTTCCGAGCCCGTCGAAGACTACACGAAGGGCTTCGATATCGCGGCTCAGATTTACGATAATGGCGAATTGAGAGATTTGACGGTCGCCGATTTCCCCGACTGTTACGTCCAAAAGCTCGAGGGCGTTGACAGCGGTCGTTACACTTACCAACAACACTTCCCCGATTATCCTAATTACACCTTCCGCATATCCACGACCCGCGACTACGAGATAAAGAGAGCGCAGATAGCTTTAGGTATAGGGAACGGTAATTCTACGTACGGCACGACGTTTACCGACAGGTTCGACATAGAGCTCGGCTCGAGTATCGACGCGGACGAAGCTCAGCTGAAAGCAAGTATAACCTTCCGCTATACAGATGTGGACGGCAACCCCGTAACCCTGTCGTCGTCAACTCCGTCGGGCGTTTACAGAGTGTATCCTGTCACCTCCGCTGCGGAAGCGGTTTATACCAACTATGAATTTATCGTACCCGACAATCACTTTGAGGACGGAAAGGACGGCGGTTACGGCTATCTCAACGTGCTGAAGGCGCAGCTCAGCGTAACGCTTTCCGCTTTCGGCTGGGAGTATTTGCGGGAGTATACCGACAGAGAGGAAGCGGGAGACAATTTCGCAGGTATAAATATGCCG
>CAYXBO010000008.1:0-14983 GCA_964463195.1 uncultured Christensenellaceae bacterium
TTTTCAAGCTACTGTTTTCACTGTTTGTTATAAAACAATAATTTATATCGGTGTCAGTCATGGATTTAGCGAAAAAAGCCTCGCTATTCTCCATGTCTTCAGTGCCCGATTTTACGGTTATATCTTTGCAGTCGGATTTGAGATAAATTTTGCTTTTTCCGTTTTTGTATTCTTTTTTCAGCTCTATTACTCCGCCCGACAAAACGTAGACGTAGCTGTAAAGCAGTGTTCCCGCTACGTAATCCAACGAAATTGAGGCCGTTAAACCGGCTACGGCTCCGACGCAAAACCCCGCAAGCATTGCGATGTCCATAAATGAAAAGGCGGCGATAACGGCAAATATAACGGTTAAAATTTTGAAAACAGACGAGATAACGCGTATAGCGTTAGCTTTTCCGATTTCTTTATTTTCTTCCCATTCTATGCGGTAATAGCTGTTATTTAAGGATTGCAAACGTTACACCTCTTTCGCCTTCACCGTATTTTCCGTCGCGGATACTTTCGATATACGGCGATTTCAGAAGATGAGCCTGAACGGCTTTTCTGAGAACGCCTGTTCCGTAACCGTGGATTATCTTTATTTCGTTGAGACCGCCCGACATAGCCTGACTGATAAACAAATCAATTTCGTCTATTGCTTCTGTGACGGTTTTTCCGAGCAGCTTGATTTCGGAAGAAACAACGGTTGTCCGAGGCAATCTTCTGGATTCCGCTCGGTGTTTTTCCGGTTTCTTGTCGATTTTTTTTAAATCGGACAGTTTTACGACGGTAGTCATTTGCCCCAATTGAATTCTGGCATCGCCTTTAATAGGATTTATCGATAAAACCTTTCCGTTGGTTTTAAGCGGTGAAACGTATACGTCGTCGCCCACCGAAACCGTGCCTTTGTCTTCCAATATTTCCGCTATATCGCCGTTTTCATCGTCAAAAGTATACTTTTTAAGATTAGAACGCAGTTTTTGCGCTCTGAAAACCGCGCTGTCGCTGGGATTATCCAGCAAAGAACGCAATTCCGTAATTATATCGTTTGCCTCTTCTACGGCGTCCGCTATAAGCTTTTTCTTTTCGCGCCGTACTATTTCATCTATTTTACTGCGCTCGGCTATCAGTCTGTCTCTTTCCTTCTCTGCGTTTTTGCGCAACGTCTCCGTTTCATTGAGATTTATCCGCGCTTTTTCTTCGGCTTCTTCGGCATTCTTTCTTGCGGTTTCCAAAGCAGTCAAAACGCTCTCAAACTGAACCTTTTGCGATTTCAATCCTTCGCGGGCTTTTGCGATAATATCTTTGTCAAGCCCCAAACGCTCGGCAATCAGCAGCGCATTGGACGCACCGGGCGTGCCGACGATTAGTTTATACGTCGGACGGCAATCAACGGGGTCAAAGTCCATTGATGCGTTTTCCACTCTTTCGGTTACGACGCCGTATTCCTTCAATTCGTTATAGTGAGTTGTAATTACCGATTTCGCTCCGACGTTTTTTACGTAGTCGCAAATAGAAAGTGCGAGGCTCGCTCCTTCGGCGGGGTCGGTTCCGGCACCAAGTTCATCAAATAAAACCAGCGAATCAGGCGTGATTTTATCGAGAATAGACACGATATTAGACATATGAGAGGAAAACGTCGACAAGCTCTGCTCAATACTCTGTTCATCTCCTATATCGCAAAAAACCTCTTCAAAGAGACATATATCAGCCTCTTCGGCAGGAAGGAAAATCCCCGTTTCGGTAAGAAGAACGAATAGTCCCGAGAGCTTCAGGCTTACTGTTTTTCCGCCTGTATTAGGTCCGGTAATAAGAAGAACGTCAAAGCTGTCTCCGACTTCGATTGTTGTAGGCACAACCTTTTCCGCATCGATTAAAGGATGGCGCCCTTTGGTTATGCGTACATATCCTTTTTTGTTCAGCAGCTGCTTTTTTGATTTGGTTTTTTCCGCAAAAGCTGCCTTTGCGAAAATTACGTCAAGTCTTATTAGTATTTCAAAATTGAACCTTATAGCTGAAGCTTCCGCCGCGACCTTAACCGTAAACGAGCGAAGAATGCGTTCAATCTCCTTTTCTTCCTCCAAAATAAGCGTTTTCAGGTCGTTGTTTAATTCGACTATTACCATAGGTTCGATATAGACGGTCGCTCCGGACGCGCTCTGGTCGTGAATGAGCCCAGGGATTTCTTTTCGGTATTCCGATTTAACCGGAATAACGTAACGGTCGTTCCGCATCGTTACGATACTGTCCTGAATAAACTTCGTATACGTGGAAGAATGTACGAAATTTTGCAGCTTTGCCTTTATCGCTTCACCTATACGACGGATTTTGCCGCGTATGTTTCTGAGCTCCGGACTTGCGTTGTCGTGCATTTCGTTATCGGAAATAATTGCGCTTTCGATTTCGTCTTCCAATTTTTTGTTTATAAAGATGTTGGAAGCTATGCGTTTCAACAGGACGATTTCATCGCACGGAATTTTTTCTATAGAGGTTTTGGCGTTACGCGCAATACGCATAACGCGGGAAATTTTCAACAGCTCTCCCATTGTAAGCACGGACAGAACCTCGGCTCGGTCGAGAGCCGTTCCTATCGCGTCGATGTTGAATCCGGGATAAGTGGAAAACTCGAATTGAGCGCGTTCGGCTTCTTCTACCTCGTTGAGCATTTCCGTAACGCGCTCGTAATTACTGTCGGGTACGGACGAAAGAATTGCGTCTTTTGCAGCGGTGGATGAAGCAAATTCCGCAACGCGTTTGAGAATTTGTCCGTATTCAAGAGCTTTTAACGCCCTTTCGTTCATTATAACCTCAGAGCTGCGCCCGTTTTCTCGAGAAGAGATGCGAGAACAGCCTCTATCTGTGCATTTATAACGTCGTCTTTAAGAGTCGAAGATTTGTCGCGAAGAACCAGTTTAAGCGCAACGCTCTTTTTGCCGGCTTCAACCTGTCCGCCTTCGTAAATATCGAAGATAGAAACGCTTTCGATTATACCTCTGTCTGCGGATTTAACCGCATTGATAATGGCGGCAGCTTCAACTCCTTTATCTGCTAAAACGGCTAAATCGCGTTCGACAGATTGGAATTTAGATATCGTGTTGAATTCGGGAACACCCTGTTCCTTGGAGAAAATAAATTCGGCGTCCAGTTCCGCAATGTATGCGCGCCTGTCAAGTCCGAACTTTACGGCAACTTTCGGATGCACCTCTCCCAAATAGCCGATTGTTGCGCCGTCGGCGACAATTTCGGCAGTGCGGGTGGGATGCAGGTATTCTTTGGTTCCCTTTTTGAATTCGACTGCAATTTCAGTTTTCTCAAACAGATTTTCAATCACTTCTTTGGCCGAATAGAAATCCTCTCCTTCTCCGATTATACCGACGCACAGCGTCTTTTTCTCTTCGGGCCAGCCGACAAGAGGAATTTCCTTCGGAAGATATCTCTTCGCCACTTCAAAATAGCGACCTGATTTATTTCCGCGTTTGAGGTTCAGAGCCAAGGTCTTTAACATGCTATACGCGAGAGTCGTGCGCATTACGGAAAAATCCTCTCCGATTGGGTTTTCTATTCTTATTGCCGTGCGAAGCGGACTGGTTTCCGGAAGCATAAGCATGTCGAACATCTTAGGGGAAACGAAGGAATAGGTTACGATTTCGTGTAAGCCCAACCCTACCAAATAGTCTTTGACCTTGAGCTCGGCGTTCTGCGCAGAGCTTCTTCCGCCGTTTACGCAAGTTGCCTCTTTAAGAAGCGTGGGCGTTAAATGGTCGTATCCGTAAATACGTATAATTTCCTCCGCGATATCGTTTTTACCTACTATATCCTCTCTGAAAAGCGGAATTTCGGAAGTTATCACCCCGTCTTTCACGGTGGTTTTTATAGATAATGAATTGAGAATGCGCTCTATTTCCTCGTCCGGCACGCGTATTCCAAGGATATATTCTATATCGTCCGTGGTGCAAATAACCTTTCTTTCGCAGACGGTCGGGTTAGAGTCGAAAACCTGTCCGACGATTTCGCCGTAACCGTAAGTGTCAATTAAGTTTAGCGCGCGGTAAAGTCCGGTCAGCTGGCAATAATAATCCACGCCCTTTTCGTATCTCTGGGAGGAATCGGAACGGAGATTTAACGCTCTCGAGGTAAGACGGACGGAATCTCTCGCAAACCTCGCGGATTCAAAAATAACGGTTTGGGTATTCTCGTTTATACCGGAAAATTCTCCGCCCATAACTCCGGCAATTGCTACCGGACCTTTTTTGTCGCAAATTATCAGATTGTTTTCGTTTAATTGATACTCTTTGCCGTCAAGCGCGACCATTGATTCATCGTTTTTTGCCCTTCTTACCGTTATTTCGCCGCCGTTTAAAAGGGAAAAGTCGAAAGCGTGCATCGGCTGTCCGATTTCTATAAGAACGTAATTGGTTATATCGACTATGTTGTTAATAGGACGAATTCCGACCTTTCTCAATCTGGATTTTATGATTTCGGGCGATTCGCAAATCTTAATATTTGAAACCTCTGCCGCAGTATAGCGAGGACAAAGCTCGGGTTCTTTGACCGTTACGCCTCTGAATTCGGGTGTTCTTTTAATCATCTTGGCTCCGAGAGGCACGTTGCGCATAGGTACGCCGAGAACTGCTGAAACCTCTCTTGCCATTCCAACTACCGAGTTGCAATCGGCGCGGTTTGCCGTAAGAGATACGTCGAGAATAACGTCGGTTTTGCCGATTTCTTCATTTATATCACCGCCGACCGTCGCCGTATCCTTCAGTATCAGAACGCCGTCAAGGTTTTCGGCAGGATATTCGTCCCGTTCTAGCCCCAATTCTTCCAATCCGCAGAACATTCCGTCGGAATACACGCCGCGAAGCTCACCGGCTTTTATCTCCATTCCGTTTGCAAGAACGGCACCGTCCAAGGCAAGAGCGACTTTATCGTCAACTTTAATGTTTTTATCGTTGGTAACGACCTGTTTTTCGCCGTCTCCAGTGGTAACTTTCAGAACGTTGAGCTTATCCGCATTGGGATGCTTTTCAACGGAAAGCACTTCGCATATAACGACGTTTCTGACAGCGTTTTTTTCGTATATTATTTCTTCGATTTCAAAACCCGCAGAAACGAGTTTTTCCGCAAGACACTCCGGAGAAACTTCGACGTCAACGTAATCTTTAAGCCAACTGAGTAAAATTTTCATTGCGGAAACCTCCTATTTATACTGTTTTAAGAAACGGATATCGTTTTCAAACATAAGGCGCATATCGGGTAAACGGTATTTGAGCATTGCCGCGCGCTCTACTCCCAGACCGAATGCAAAACCGGAATAAACGCTGCTGTCTATGCCGCTTTTTTCCAGAACCGCCGGATTGACTATTCCTGCTCCGAGTACCTCAATCCAACCCGTACCCTTGCAAAGCCGGCAACCCTTGCCGCCGCACATTGCGCAGCTCACGTCAACCTCGACGCTGGGTTCCGTAAAAGGAAAGAAGGACGGGCGAAGTCTGGTTTTGGAGTCTTTTGAAAAATACGCTTTGGCAAACTCGTCGAGAATACCCTGTAAATCGCAGAGCGTAATGTGTTTATCAACAACCAATCCTTCTATCTGCTGGAACATAGGGCTATGAGTGGAATCGTCGTCCGGACGGTATACCTTTCCGGGGCAGATTATGCGGAACGGAGGTTTTTCCGTTTCCATAGTACGAACCTGAACCGTAGAGGTTTGCGTACGGAGCATCATGTGCTCGTCAATATAAAAGCTGTCCTGTCTGTCTCTTGCTGGATGGTCTTCCGGAATATTCAAGGCGGTAAAATTATAATAATCGGATTCGATTTCGGGACCGTCCTTCATAGTAAAACCGAGACCTATGAACGCGTCGCAAATGTCCCTTACCACCCTCGTTAAAAGATGCTGAGAGCCGACTTCGATACTCTTTTTGGAAAGCGTAACGTCCAAAGCCTCTTTTTCCAATCTTTCCTGAAGCTCCGCTTCGTCCGCGGCGTTAAGCGCCAAGGTAAACAGCTCTTCTATTTCGTTGCGGGCTTCGTTAAGACGCTTACCCATTTCGGCTTTCTGGTCGCCGCTTACGTCTTTAAGACCTTTAAGTAAGGATGTAAATTCTCCCGATTTACCCAAATATTTGACCTTTAACTCCAAAAGCTTGGCTTTTACAGGTCTTTTGGAAAGTTCTGCTTTAATTGCCGTGAGGATATTAGAAACTTTTTCCAGCATAAATAACTCCCGCGAAAAGATTTTATCTAAAAAAGTATACACCCAAACAGTCTATAAATCAAATGAAAGTTATATTAAAATAAATAATATTCTATATATAAAATAACCTATGGAACAAGGTCGAGAAGATTGGTGTCGAAACCGCTCTCGAAATAGGTGTCCGGTATTTGCCCGACAATAAGAGTTTCGCTTATGAAAATCTGATTTTCCGTCTCGATTGAGACGTTTTTCAGCGGTAAAGCCAGCGTTATCGTAGTTATAACGTTGATATAGAGTCTGTGCAAGGTCTGATTAACGCCTTTTGATAGAAATTCCGAGCAAAATTCGCACTGCACCGAACCTATGGGAATAATTGCAATGCCGACCTCTGCTGTTTCCTTTGCGGCAAGCAATGTGCTGCCTAAAAATGCGCCGACAGGCACGCCGACGGTGGTATTGGCAAGCTTGGCAAGACGCCTCTGTACCTCTCGCTGAACCAGAAAATTAGCTTGATTTATGTTGTAGCTGTTGCCGTTTACAATCGTCACGTACCCTTCTGAATTAGTATCGTAGCTTACAAATTCCAATAAAAATTCCGGAGATTCCTTGAAAACATCGGCAGTGTCTGCAACCACCTCGGACGCAAGCGCATAGACCTTTGCTCGAGTTACGTTATTCACCAACGGAGAAACTACAAAATGAGTATACAAAACTACGGCAATAACCGCCAATATCAGAAGGAGAAGAACAACGTATTTTAATTTACCCGACCGTTTTGTACGCACAACATAGTGTATGAGGGCAAAACCGACAAAATTCCGCCGATGTGTAATCCTGTCTTAATTTATTATGCTTTTATAATAGGTCTTCATTCTGAGCGTATCCTCCGCTTGGGTTCCGTCGCTCTCGCATACTATATACGGATTGAGCCCGTATTTGACCATAGCGTCAATCATCGGCTCGTAATCGGGACCGTAAATTTCATCCTCGAAAGTCAGATGTCTTATCTCTCCGCTCGCTCCGTACTGTATCTTACTAAAATGAACGTGCATGCCGTTTATTTTGTGTTTTGGCAGGTTTTCAAGCAGTTTTTCGATTATAGTATTATAATATTCTCCGCTTTTTAGAATACCTTGTTCCCTTGCATTTATGTGTCCGAAGTCAATACAAGGATAAAAACACGGCGACAGCTTGCAATAATCGATTATCTCGTCGACAGTACCCATTTGCCCTTTTTTGCCCATTGTTTCGGGACAGACGATATAATCATTATATTCACTGTCTGCTATCACCTCGGCAAGAAGACCGATGTTTTTAACTGCGGCGGCGTGAGCTTCTTCCCTGGACGCCTTGCCTTGAGCCGCAGGATGAAAGACTACTCTTTTTCCGCCGAACTGCGAAACCTTTCTTAAGGAGGTCATGACGTAGCCTATAGACTTCTCTATTGCTTCGGGCGAAGGATTGGAAAAATTTATAAAGTACGGCGCGTGGACTGACATTTCCACACCTCTTGCCTTGAACTCTGAGCCGATACTTTCAGCCGTGGCTTTCTGAACGTTAATACCGCGACCGAATGAATACTCAAAAAAATCTATCCCCCTATTCGCGCACCAAGCTCCTGCCTGAAACGTGGTTTTGTTGCCTTCCGCAAAAAAGCTTAAGGAATTTCCGGCTACTCCGAATTTCATTTTTCACCTCTCAAATAGCATTTAGCTGTCTCTTTATCTTTCTTTAACTGCTCTGCAAGTTCTTCAGAACTGCCGAATTTTATTATATCTCTCATTTTTGCGACAAATCTTACGGAAATCTGCTGTCCGTAGTATTTTTTTCCGCTGTAGTCTTCAATATAGTGGCATTCTATTTTTGTCGCGTCGTCTCCGAACGTCGGGCGGCAGCCTACGTTTATTATGGATTTCTTTACTCCGTCTTCTGTTTCGACTATTCCTGCGTAAACGCCGAAATCAGGCAAGAACTGCATTGTATCCGGTATAATGTTTGCCGTGGGAAATCCCATTGCCGAGCCAGTCTGCGTGCACTTTTTAACAATGCCGCTTACGGAGTACGGATAAATCATGAGCTTATCTACTGCTGTAAAATCGTTGTTTTTTATGAGATTTTTGATGAAAGTCGTAGAAACCGTTTCGCCGTTTTCCGTTTTATAGAGAGGAAACTTTTTAAATTCTATGCCGAATTTCTTCAATTCGCGTTCCAGAATTTCAACGTTTCCGCTCCTGTTTTTTCCGAAACGAAAATTTTCACCGCAAACCACGCATGCCGGATTGAATTTTTCAATCAGATAAATTATAAAATCTTGCGGCGACATTTCAAAAAACGAACTGTCGGACGGCAAAGTTACGGGGATTGCTCCGAAGCGCTCGAGATTGGCAATCCTAGCTTCAAGAGGCGTCAGAAATTTATCGCTTTTGGAAGTGAAATCGGAAATTTCGTCCGCAAAAGTCGTAGCATAAAATTTTCCGCCGTTTTGCTTGGCAAAATTTTTTGCATACTGCAATACTTCCCTATGTCCTATATGTATTCCGTCAAAAAAGCCCAAGGCAAGCACATCTTTTTTCATAGTAACCAGGTTTTCATTCTGCATGCGGAATTGACGATTTCGGCAATTCCCGTCAATTTTTCTTCGGAAAATACGGCGTAAAGACCGTTTTCCTTATTAACTGTCAGAGTTCTGCCGTCTTTTACGAATTTTACTTCTTGTTCGGTAAGCTCAAGCCGCGGATAGTCCCCGAGCGCATATTCCATAGGTAAAATACATTCGGATACGGAAGTTATTTCGGATACCTTTTTGGCGTCTTTCACGTCAAAACAGCCGCTTCTCAATCTTTTTATGTATTGCATTGAGCCGTAGGTGCCGAGCTCTTCTGCCAAATCGCGAATAAGAGCGCGGATATACGTTCCGCCGCTACAGGTCACGGTCATTGCGAATAAATTTTCGGATAGCTGTTTAACTTCCGCTATATCGAATATTTCCACCTCTTTCGGTTCGAGCGGAACTTCTATACCTTGTCTTGCAAGCTTATAAGACTTCACTCCTCCGTAGTTCTTTGCACTGATTTGCGGCGGAATTTGCATTATCTTGCCGATAAAGCTGCCGGTTTTTTTCCGGACATCAATAAGCGAAGGTCGGACTTCCGAAGTTTTCAGAACCGTACCCGAAGCGTCGAGCGTATCTGTAAGCGTGCCGAAGGAAAATTCGGTATAATAAACTTTTGTTTTTTGCGTAAGGTATCCGAACAGTCTTGCGGCTCTGCCTATTGCCGCCGGAAGAACCCCTTCACCGTCAGGGTCTAAGGTACCTAAATGCCCTATTTTTGCCTCTTTATCTTCTTGTTTCAATAAGAATTTGACACGGTTAAGAACCTGTGCCGAAGTTAACCCTTTTTCCTTATCTATTATAAGAAATCCGTTAAGCATCTTCTGCGGTATCCCGAGCCGCCGCAATCAAATTATCTATACAGTCTTCCAAAAGACCGTAAACCCTGCAGCCTGCCGCCGCATTATGTCCGCCGCCGCCGAAGCAACGGGCGCATAAAAGCGCACTCGCTTTTCCTTTGCTTCTTATCGAAACCTTATAGGCGTTATCGGAAATTTCGGTCATAGCGAAAGCTATTTGAACGGTATCTATATTTATAATCTCTGAAATTATGTTCTCCGTATCCGATTCTTCCGCACCGGCGTTTGCAATGACTTTTTTTGTAAAGACAATAAGACCTATACGCCCGTCGTCGTAAAATCTGGCGTCGGAAATAGCCGCAGCCTTCAGTTTAAACGCACGCATCGGATTGTTACGAAGGAGAAGTCTTGCCGTCTCAGACGGGTTAAAATCGTACTTATATAAATCAGCGGCCATTTCCATTGTGGCGACGGATACGGACGGATACAAAAATCCTCCGGTATCCGTAACCAAACCGGCGTACAAATAATTAGCCATTCGTGCATTGACGGCTTCCGGACAAAACTCTTTTATGAAGCTATACAGAACCTGCGTTGCCGAGCCCGCCTTCACGTCTATTGCCGCCGCGTCACAAAACCTTCCGTCTCCAATATGATGGTCAAAAACCACCGACTTTGCGCATTTTGAAAATATTTTAGCGCAATTATTGCCTATACGTGACAGTTCGGAACAGTCAACGATTACCGCGAGGTCATAGGATTTCAGCGGTACCGGATTAAAATTTTCCGCCCCTTTCAGGGAGAGAAGCTTTTCGTTAAAGGAGTTTTCACTGAAGCAATGAACGGTGGTAAGCCCGAAAAATTCAAGCATTTCGGCTGCTGCGAGCGCAGCCCCGACAGCATCAGCATCCGGATTGATATGATGGAATACTGCTGCGGTTTTCGAGGATTTTATCAAAGAAACAATGCGGTTATTCATTGCTTTCGCCCTTATTTATTTGCTTCAGCAGCTCGTTTACGCGGAAAGTGTTGTCCATAGAGTCGTCCGGAACAAACTCGAAAAACGGAACGGTTCTGATTTTAAGACGACCGAATAACAGTTTGCGGATATGTCCGCTCGCGTTATTGAGTGCCTTGAAAAGAGAATTTTTGTCCTCGGAACCGTACGCAGACACCGCGACCTTCGCATAGCTCAGGTCTTTTGCGGCATCCACTTTCATTACGGTCAAAGGAACGTCGATGCGAGGGTCCTTTAATTCGTAATTGAGAATTAAGCTCAATTCCTTTTTAAGTTGGCTGTCTACCCGCTCCAGCATTATGCTTCCTCTCTCTCCAAAACGTAAGACTCGAACACGTCTCCGACCTTGATATCGTCGTAGTTGAGGAGCCCTATTCCGCATTCGTAATTGGTGTTGACCTCTTTAACGTCGTCTTTCATACGTTTTAAGGAGGAAATCTCGCCTTCGGTAACGATTACGTTGTCACGCAGAAGTCTCACCTTCGCGCCTCTTACAATCTTTCCGTCTTTAACCATACAGCCCGCAACGTTTCCAACGCCGGAAACCTTGAAGACCTGACGGACTTCCGCGCGGCCGAGATACTGTTCTCTGAACTTCGGAGACAGCATTCCGTTGAGCGCTCTGGTCATATCGTCTACCACTTCGTAGATAATGTGGTAGGTGCGGAGGTCGATACCCGCCTTTTCCGCTTCGTTTTTAGCTTTAAGGTCGGGACGGACGTTGAAGCCTACTATAATCGTGTATGCGGTCTTTGCAAGCGTTACGTCGGATTCGTTGATTGCTCCGACTCCGCTGTGGATAACGTTGAGCTTAACCTCGTCGTTAGTCAGCTTCTGAAGCTCGTGTTTTACCGCTTCGACCGAGCCCTGAACGTCGGCTTTGAGGATTATGTTGAGCTGCTTCTGTTTGTTCTCTGCAAGCGCGCCGAACAGCTCGTCCAAAGATTTCGGAGCGTTGCTTACAATCGATTCGTTTGCCTTATTGCCTCTCGATTCACTGACGCGTTTTACAAGGTCCATATCGTCTGTTGCCATAACGAGGTCGCCTGCGTTCGGGACTTCCTGAAAACCTAAAACAGAAACAGGAATGGACGGACCTGCGGTTTTGACCATTTTGCCGGTTTCGCTGAACATTGCGCGAACCTTACCTGTTACGGTGCCGGCAATAAAGTAGTCTCCGACCTTAAGCGTTCCGTTCTGAACGAGAACGGTTGCAACCGGTCCCTTACCCTTATCGAGGCGAGCCTCGATTATCGCGCCCTTTGCAAGACGTTTCGGGTTGGCTTTAAGCTCGGACATTTCCGCAACCAACTGAATGGTAGACAACAGCTGGTCTATATTCTCTCCGGTCTTGGCGGAAACTTTGACTGCGGGAACGGTTCCGCCGTATTCTTCGACGAAAATTTCGTAATTCATCAGCTGTTTCAGCACTTTATCCGGCATGGCGTGAGGCGTATCGATTTTATTGACGGCGATTATAATTTCGACGCCCGCTGCTTTTGCGTGGTTGATAGCCTCTACGGTCTGAGGCATAATGCCGTCGTCTGCGGCAACGACGATTACGACTATATCCGTAACGTTGGCGCCCCTTGCTCTCATTGCAGTAAACGCTTCGTGTCCGGGGGTATCGAGGAAGGTAATAATTCCGTCCTTGGTCTGTATCGTATACGCGCCGATATGCTGGGTAATTCCGCCCGCTTCACCGGCTGCGACCTTGGATTTCCTTATATAATCCAATATTGAGGTTTTGCCGTGGTCGACGTGTCCCATTATGGTAACAATCGGCGGACGGACAACCAAATCTTCAGGCTTATCCTGAACGGCGTCGTGCATCTGAATGAGCTTTTCTTCAGAGGTCTGCTCAAGCTTGAGCTCCAAAGTAACTCCCAAATCGGATGCAGCAAGCGCTGCGGTTTCGTAGTCGATAAAATCGTTTATCGTCTTATTGTAACCCAGTTCAAAAAGTCTTTTTATAATTTCCGGTCCGGTCTTTCCGATTTTTTCGCTGAGCTGTTTGACGGTAATCGTAGGCGTCGTCATTACCGCAAATTCGATTTGCGGGGCAGCCTGAACGTTCTTTTTGGCTTTTTCGCCGCCGGAACGACGGGTGCGTACCTTTATAATTTCGCCGGTAATTTCGTCGTATTCGATAGCGGACGACGTGTCCTCGATAAAGCCCTTGGACTGTAACGACTTGCGGCTCATCCCCTTTCTGTCGTCGAAAATGGAACGCTTGTCGTTCTGTTGGGGAGCGTTACGGCGTTTATCCCCTCCGCGACCTGTCGGCTGTTGAACCGGCATTTGCGGTTGCATCTGCGGTCTCTGGGGACGTCTGTCGGCATTGGCACCGCCCTGATAACGCTGAGGCGGAACGCTGGATATCTCACCGGAAGGATGCAAATACTGTCTTTGGGGACGCTGTCTCTGCGGCTCCGTCGGCGGCACGTAGTATGTAACCGAAGGCTTTTTCTTTTCCTCGGCAGACTCCTCCGTTTTCGTTGCCGTAACTGCGGTTTCGGAGGATTTTTCCGCTTGCATTTCCGGAGCTTTGGTTTCCGCAGCAACGGAAACGGTCTCCGCCGTTTCATCGGCTACGGCTTCCTTTTTGTCTTCGTCCGGAGCTTCTTCGGTTTGGTTTTCTTTAAGAAGCTCGGCGCGCTCTGCGTTTATAAGCTTTGCCTGTTGCTTTTCCTCGTCCTTTTTCTTGGCTTCTTCGTCGTCTTTCTCGCGAATGAGGATTTCTATTTCCTCACGGCGCTTTTTAAGACTCTCTCTCGAATAATTTACGTTGTCGCGTTTCTCTTTAAGATACGCAAGCATTTCGCCGCATTTATCCTTGGCGAATGCGGTTATAGCTGATATGGTTTCTAAAATTATCTGTTCGCGGCTCTTCTTTTCTTCGTTCATCAGCACACTCCTTTATTACTCAATCGACAGGTAACGCTTCGTACACGTCGTCTCCGACTTTAGTCGATAACGCTCTGTCCAGCATTCTGGTCTTGACGACCTTTTTAACACATGCCTCGCTTTTGCAAACGTATGCCCCGCGACCGCCCGTTTTTTGATTCTCGTCGATAATCGCTCCGTTTTCCGTTCTGACCACTCTGGTCAGCGCGGATTTTTCACTCCGCGTGCGGCAAGCTACGCACATACGTATTACTGCTTTAGGCATAATCAGAAATCCTCGCCGTCTCCTTGCGAGTCGGTCGGGAACATGGAAGAATAAGGTTTAACGTCGATTTTGACTCCGGTAAGTCTTGCGGCGAGTCTTGCGTTCTGACCGCTTTTACCGATTGCCAAAGACAGCTTGTCATCCGGAACGAGGACGACAGCCTGTTTCTCTTCGTCGTTATACTGCACCATTCTGACTTTTGCGGGAGTCAACGCCTTGGCGATATATTCGGAATGCTCGGCGCAATAAGGTATAACGTCGATTTTTTCACCGTTAAGCTCTGCGACAATCATATTGACGCGCGCGCCCTTCGTACCGATGCAGGAGCCGAGAGCGTCTACGTTCGGGTCGTCGGAATAGACGGACATCTTGGTGCGGTAACCGGCTTCACGAACGATATTTTTGACCTTAACCAATCCGCTTTTAAGCTCGGGAACTTCAAGCTCGAACAGCTTCTTGACGAAGCCTGCGCAGCTTCTCGAAACGACGACCTGTGTCGTCCCTTTAAGAGTGGTTTTGACGCGGCGGACGTAAACCTTGATTTTGTCGTTGACGTTGTATTTCTCACCGTAAACCTGGTCCTGAATTCCCATAACGCCTTCCATAAGCGTACCGACAATCTGAACGTATACGGTGTCTCTTTCCGTACGGAGAACGACTGCCTGAACAAGCTCCCCTTCCTTGTTGGTCATTTCAGCCATTATCTGAGCGGTTTTGACCTCTCTTATACGCTGCTGAATAACCTGCTTCGCGGTCTGCGCTGCAATTCTGGAAAAATCGTCAACCTCGACCTCTTCACCGATAATGTCGCCAACTTTTGCGTCGGGCTTCATATCGACGGCTTCTTCCAAAGTCAGTTCGTAATCGCTTTCGACGGTGTCGCCTTCGATAACCTTATAATAGGCGAAAAAGCGGACTTGCCCCATCTCGGGATTTATGGTTACGGACACTGCTCTGGACTCGCCGTACTCTTTCTTATAAGCGGACGCAAGTCCGGCTTCAAGAGAAGCAACCAACTGCTGACTGTCGATTTTGTACTCTTTTTCAAGTAAATCGAGAGCTTCAAAGAACTCTTTCAAACGCTCTCTCTTCTCTCTTGCCTTGTCCTTTTCCTTGTTGACCTTTTTCATTTTCCGTGAACCTCCGTGTTTTTTCAGAACTTAATGTATTTTTTCAACTCTTTGATGTTGCTTCTTTCGAGAAT
>CAYXBO010000008.1:15083-19026 GCA_964463195.1 uncultured Christensenellaceae bacterium
TTTTTCAGAACTTAATGTATTTTTTCAACTCTTTGATGTTGCTTCTTTCGAGAATAACGCTCTTATGACCTATCGTCAGGGTGACCGTTTCGTCGTCGTAAGCGGTGAGGAGTCCGTGCATGCGTTTTCTGTCGTTATAGGATTTCAGAAAAACGGCTTCGACGTCCTCGCCCTCGTTCCTACGAAAATCGTCCTTTGTTTTTATGAGCCTGTCGAGACCGGGGGAAGAAACGTTGAGGTTGTACGGCGCGCCGTCAGTCGGGTCCAAATCGTCGAGAACAGGATTTAACGCCTCGCTGACTGCCTCGCAGTCGTTCAAAGTCACCCCTTCTTTTTTGTAAATGTAAACGGTCAGAGTATCGCTGCCGTATGATTTTTTGAATTCGCATTCGACGATTTCATACCCAAGTTCCGAAACTACGGGTTCAATTGCGTTTTTGACCGCTGATATATCCACTCTGACCTCCTTACAAGATAATGAGAGCGGACGCGCCGCTCTCATCAACAAGTCAATACTTACTGTATTTATATATTAACATTTTTGAATTTGTTTTGCAACTGTATTTTACAACTTGTGCGCTAATTTTCTGAATACTTTTGCAGTGGCTATCGCGTCGTTGATTGCGCGGTGCGCACCCTCAAGAGATACGTCCAACGCTTCAGCAACCGTAACGAGCTTATAATTCTTAAGACCGGACAGGCTGTCCTGTGCAACTTTTAATGCGTCGATTGCTTCGTTTGGCAAATCGTAATCGGCGTGTCGCATCAAGGGTTTCATCATTCCGATATCGAAATTGGCGTTATAGGCTACCAAAATCGCCCCTTCGGTAAACTTGCTGAAGTCTCCGGCAATCTCGTCAAACGTCGGCGCGTCTTTCACGTCGTCGTTTGTTATGTGGGTCAATTCGGATATTTTTTCGGAAATCGTATTGTTTATAGGTTTAACGAAGGTCGAGAACTGCTCCGTCAGCTTTCCGTCAACGATTTTAACCGCGCCGATTTCTATTACCTCGTCGGCATTCAAAGTAAGCCCCGTCGTTTCCGTGTCGAAAACCACGAAGGTTTTACCCATTAAGAAGGATGCGGGCTTTTCGTCTTCCGGCTTATCGTATATGTTCATGTTATAGGATTCCGTTTCTACGTATGCCGTGGGTTTTACAACGCTGTAGCCGGAAGGCGGAGACTTGTATTTTTTAGCGTTTTCCTGCGAATTGTAATCAACGCTTATTTTCGCAATCGAAAACACAGTTACCGCAAAACAATCGCTGTATTTGTCGTAGCGGAGCGGTCCTTCGACGACTACGTGCTGCCCTTCCTGAAGCAGCAGTGCAGCACCGATTGAAGCCTCGTTTTTCGGGAAAAACTTGACGTCTATTATTCCGCTTTTATCGTCCAGTCTGAACAGATAGAATTTAGAGGACGGGTCGGCTTTTGTACTGCGCTCCTTAAGCGAAGAAATCTGTCCGGTTATACAAACCTTGGCAACCTCTTTTTTTAGCTCCAGAATATCGGATACGAAACGAGCGTCTATTGTGATGTTTCCGTAAAGCTTTACGGGATTGGTATAGTGAACGTGACGGATTACGGGATTATTATCACGGTAATCCGGAGGCGCGATAATCGGGTCGACCTTGGTTATCCTGAATTCCACCTCTGAATCTTCCATAAATACCGTATCGAGCTTTTCCTTTAAGGCCTCCGCGACGCGGCTGTCGCGGCAAAACCCGTAGGTTGCTTCGCTTACGTTTATTTTTACGGAAATGTACCTGTCGGGGCTTACCTCTACTTCGATGTCCCTTTCGCTTATCTTAGGCGCAAGCAGCTTGCGGTCGTTTTTGAAAAAGTAAAGCGTTTCCGTTTTAACGCGGTCGGCGTCTGTGGACGCTTTTTTATAAACTACGCTTACAATCGGCAGAACGTCGTTTACCGACTTTCTTACTATGTCCTCAACGGCTGCATCGACCTTTTTCCGAAGTGGCGTTTCTTTTCCTAAACCGCTTCTGTCCGCTATGTAATTGTCGTAATCGGCTGCTTTCATAATGAGAGTTACCGTCAATATATTGCCCTTCGACAGCTCTGCCGACGACAGCTTGAAAAGACGCTCCTCGGGCTTTAACCGCTCGTTAAGTGACAATATAAAAGTTCCGTCGCTCATCCTTCGTACTCCTTCAGAATTTCAAAAAACTTAAGTTTCAACTCTGCGTTGTCAACCTCGCAAAGCATTTTTCCTTTAGAAAATATAACCGAACGGTTCTTTCCTCCGGCAATTCCCACGTCGGCGCCTTTGCCTTCGCCGAGACCGTTGACAATACACCCCATAACGGCTATTTTAAGAGGCTTTTTGAGCTTCAGCGCCCAATCTTCCACTTGTTTTGCCAGTCCTTCTACGTCTATTTCCGTTCTTCCGCACGTGGGGCAGGAAATTATTTCGGGCATATCCTCTCTTAAGTGCAGCGCATTCAGGAGACGTTTTGCGGCGACGACCTCCTGCTCCGGGTCTCCCGATAAGGATATTCTTATGGTATCCCCTATACCTTCGGAAAGAAGAGCGCCGAGTGCCGCGCAGGATTTAATGAGCCCTCCGCTTCCGAAACCCGATTCGGTAAGCCCGATATGCAACGGATAATCGCAGCTTTCGGAAAGCAGTCTGTAAGCGTCAACGGTTTCTTTCACGTCGCTGGACTTTACCGCAAGAACAAGGTCGGAAAATCCGAAATCTTCTATTTTTCTGACGGTACCGAGGCACGCTTTCACCAAATCCTCTGGAGTTGCCGCGTCTTTTAAAGAACCGCGGTTTACGCCTACCCTTATCGGTACGCGTTTTTCTTCGGCAGAACGGACGATATCCCTGAGAAGTCTGTCGTCTGTGTTGCCCGGATTAAGCCTAAGCTTTGCCGCCCCCGCATCGAGGGCTGCAAGCGCCAGTGCTCCGTCGAAATGAATGTCCGCAATAAGCGGAACCGGACTTTGTTTTACGATTTCCGCAAATGAAGCCGCGGATTTTTTATCGGGAACGGTAACCCTTACGAGGTCTGCGCCAGCCTCGTACAGCCTTATTATCTGTCCGACGGTTTTTTCCACGTCGGTCGTGCGCGTGTTGGTCATCGTTTGCACGGAAATCGGTGCGCCGCCGCCGATTTTTACGTTTTTCACGTGTACTTGCTTTGTCATCTTACGTCACCAAAAATTGAAATACGTCCGCAAATATTGCAAATCCGAACAGGAGCAGCAATCCTACGAAATGAATTATTGCCTCGACCTTTCGCGGAACGGGTTTTCTGAATATCCATTCTATAAGAACGAATACCATACGGCTGCCGTCCAGAGCGGGAAGCGGCAGAAGGTTCATTATTGCAAGGTTAGCCGATATTATAGATACCGCATAAACCAGACTAGACAGCCCGAAGCTGGAGGCTTCGGCGACGGTTTTTATGGTGGTTATCGGACCGCCGACCGCGCTCATGCCTAGCTTTCCGGTAATAAGCTTGCCGAGAGTAGCCAAAATCTGAAAAACTACGAAGAAACAAAATCCGAAGGAGCGTCCCAATGCGCTGAAAAAGCTCAGTCGGTGCGCGCCGAGCGACATGCGGAAGCCAAAGCCCTCGCTCTGAACCGTTTCCCCGTTTTCATCGGGATAGGTGTAAGAACCGCGTTCCATTGTGTATTTTACGGTTTTGCCATCTCTCAAAACGGTAAATTCTACGGTTTGCCCTTCCTGTTTCGACAGCAGCTCCGCAAAATCGTTTTGCATCAGAATATTAACCTGTTTTCCGTTTACCCTTATAATAACGTCGCCGGCTTGAGCGTTTTCCACGTTTGCGCCGGGGGCGGTGTCGTATACCTCGTAAATGCTCGGAAGGACCTGCCCGTAGGTGGAAAATAGTATCGTTATTATAAAAATCGCCGACAGAAAGTTGAAAAACGCTCCGTTGAACAGCACTAT
>CAYXBO010000009.1:0-17351 GCA_964463195.1 uncultured Christensenellaceae bacterium
GTAACATAAATATATAAAGCGTATGGGGTATTTATGAGACTTAATAAAAAGCTGTACTTATCTTTAATATGTTTGTTAACGTTTTTGATATGTTCTATTAGCGGTTGTATTCCGAATACCGACGACGATTTTGTGTTCGATAACAAGTATAATGCAGAAATTATCGGTATTGGCGAAAATTCCGATGATTATGACTGGTCTGTTTTCTTTACTGAAAAATTTTGGTCGGAAAGTAGAACTTTGGGTTGTAGGTATAAAAACGAAGATTATGTTCCAGGCGACCCTGAATGGTTAGAATATATTGAAGATACGACTTCTCCACGTTCAAGAACATATATTATCTCTAACCGGCAAGAGTTTGATGAAACGTTTGCAGAAGATTGTTTTAGCGATTACAAGGAATTAGACTATGAAAAATATATGTTAGTTGTATATATGAGTAAGGGGTTTTATCATAAAGGAACGGCATTAAGGCGGGTAGAATTAGAGGATAAGCATTTAACGATAGAATACTATGTGAAGAAAGAAAAAACGAACACTTCAATATTTAATAAACACTATCTTAATACGCCCGCTCCCGGAAGACTTTGGATTGTCGTAAAAATGGATAAATTAGACGTTGATACAGCAGAAATTGTAAGTAGAAATTTGTAAATCAGGAGAGTTTTCACGTCTGATAAACAGAAGAAATACACCGCCAAATGGATTAATCTTTTGGCGGTGTTCATTATTTGAAGTTGTCGTTTTTTTAAAAACGCACCAAACAGCCCCTGCACAAGAGGTTCAGGCAAAACAGCACCTCGTGACCGCACCAAGTGGATACCGGCGCAAATCCGCAGCACGGAGGGGTCGGTCTCGGCGGCGGTGGTGGGGGACGGTGGTCGTTGGGCGGGCAGGGCTTTCGTTGCGCGGGATGCATCATATTGGACATGAGCAGCTGCATAAGTATTGCGTTCATATCCGTTCCGCCTTTTTTGCCGCCTTCCTTTTGGCAGTCCGAGTTTGGAGGGCAGGGACCGCCGTTGGGATTGAAATACTTGTTTACGTCAATAGGCGGAGGTCCCATTCCGCCGCTTCGGTTAGACATTAAAAGGGACATTAAGGTTCCCATATCCATTCCCATTTTTTACCTCTTTACCTCGTCAATCAGACGGCGCATTTTGGCGTGCTGCTCGGGGGTGAGCATAGGGGCTATCGAGGCGCACATGCGTTCCAGCTCCTCGGCGTTGAAGGTGCCGTCGGCTTTCTGCTCGCTCGCAACCCGCATCATTTCGCTCGTGAGGTCCTCTTCGCTCATGCGGGAATAGGCGTTTATCGCTTCCTCGGGACTCGAGAAGCTACGCGGAGCTTCTTTTTTTTGCTGTTGGGATTTGCTGCGTATGTAATCTGCGAGTTTCATAAACACCTCGTATCTTTCAATTTAACGTTACCATTATATGCTGTTACCGACTTAATTTGACACTCCCGCAATTTGTACGGTTATACCTTTACAAAAATAAAAAAATATTATATACTAATTCTATCTACGCATATGTGCGTGCGCGTGCGTATGCGAAATCGGAGCTTTTACTGGAAATGGATGTTTTAAGGCGTTTTAAAAAATTTATTCTCGGAGAGGACTTTTTTACCGGCAACCTCTATCTTCTCATACTTGCCGTTGCCACTCTCGTTGCATGGTATTTCGAGAATATGATAATTGCTTTTGCCGTTTACGGCGTGGCAATCGTCCTTATTTCCTTCTTCTCCAAGTCGCTCATAGGAATTATGCCCATTCTTTGCTTCGCGACTATGTGTTGCGGCACTTCGTTGGAATGGTCTATGAATATTCTCAAACCGATTATCATTGCCGGCTGTATTCTGATTGCGGCGATTGCCGTAGGTGTCGTGGTGTTTTTTATCAGAAACAAAGTCAAATTGCGTCCGGAGATGCCTCTTTGGGGGTTTATTGCCGTGGTCGTTGCCGCAGTATTCGGCGGGGCGGGAGTTTCGTACGCCAAGACAGACGCCATGATGTGGCTCGGCGGAATAGGCGCTTCAGTCGGCATGCTTCTTGCTGCGTGGTTTATAAGCGTTGCGGTTAAGGAGCACAATCCCGTTTACCTCGCCCGCGTTTTCGTTTATATGGCGCTTATAGTGGTATTTGAAACCATACTGTATTATCTGCGTTTGCCGGAAGAAAATCTGAGTTGGTCCATTTTACACAAAACTCTTAACTACGGCTGGGGCGTTTCCAATGCCGGAGCGGTGGTTATTTTGATGGGCATTCCGGCGTGCTTCTATCTCATGACGGTCAAGGAAAACCGCCCGTATCTTTCCATGGTCGGGGTGGCGGTTCTTGTTATAGCCATATTCTTCACGCAGTCGAGAACGGCGGAGCTGGCTGCGGTTGCGGTGTCTGCGGTGTGCTTCGTCGTAGCCTTTATCGCAACCGATAAAAAGGTCGAGTTTATAGAGGCAGTCCTCATAGCCGCGGTGGCGGCGGGGGCTATTTATCTCGGCTTCAGAACGCAGATAAAGGACCTTATCGACAGGTGGCTGAACAAAGGCTTTGACAGCACCGGAAGGATAGAGCTTTGGACGGCTACCTGGGAGGAAATCAAATCCGGAGCGTACCTCACCGGACACGGATTTTTAAATATGACCGGAAACGTCTGGCTTCATATGGTTCACAACCAGATATTGCAGTTCTGGTACGATTTCGGCGGAATCGGTCTCGTCGCGGCGGCGTTATATTACTTCTTCATCTATAAGACGCTGTTTTTCAAAACGGGACTTGTCGGCTTCTTTATGGGAATGGTCGTGCTCGCCTCCGATATGTTCGGGTTTATGGACGTGACGCTGTTTACGCCTTACTGCATGATGCCCATGCTCTGCGCAATGGTTCTCGCAAGAAACGCGCGGGCGAAAAGGGAAGAGGAAAAACTGATTGCGTTATCCGAAGCTCCGGTTCCCGTCGAGGAACCCGTAGCCGAAGCCGTTGCGGTAGATATAGTTAAGGAAGCTTCGTCCTCTATCGACGATATAGACGACGACAGCGGAATTCCCAAAATAAAACTTTTCTGATAGGAGATTGTATCTGATGGACAGAAAATTCAGAATAGAACTGATAGCTAAAGAGTTTGCGAGACTTTGGTTCGTGCTTCTTGCAATCGTCGTGGTCTGCATGGCAATAGGCGGAATGTATTCCGCGTTTATTGCCGAAGCCGAATATACCGCCACCGCGTCGGTATCCATTCAGATGACGACGGCGGAAACCGGCGAAGGTGTTATTGACAGGTTGAACAACGCCAAATCAAATCTTAAAACCGACGTAATAAGCGCAGGGCTGGTCGCTGACGTAAATAAAAAGGTTACCGAATTAAAAGGCGATAAAAAGTTGAAGGATTCGGATTTCGGTAAAATTTACGAAATAAAAGCCGACAACAATACATATTCCATAACGGTCAGGTTCGATAAAAAGGACGATTCCATAGCTATTGCTACCTTCTTTAAGGACAGCGTAGTGGAGAGAGTCAACACCGCAAAGACCTCCGAGGAATACTCGCGCTACAACATTACTCCCACCGTCTCCGACGCTCCGGCGATTGTTGCGGACGACGAACCCGCTCCCATTTGGCTGACGATGCTGATAGGCGCCGTGCTCGGAGTGATTATCCACGCTGTGGTGAGCCTGTTTGTGTACTATACCAATAAGAAATTTTACGACGCGGAGGAATTCAGAGATACCTTCGTTATTCCGCTTATCGAGGACAATGTTGCGGAAAAAGGCTTTACGGATGCGGCAATCATGCTGTCGAGAAGAAGAGTTGAGGGCGTGCCGTTCGTCGTAGCTTTAGGCGACGGTTTCGATACCGCTAAGGTAGCCGGCGGATTTTCCGCTCTCGGTTGCCGCGTGGCCATCGGTGGCGCGGAGGAAATCGCCGCGGGCGCAAACGTATCCTTCGACGGCGAAGTCGTTTCAAAGCTTGTCGTTTCGGACGGCGCGGGTAAGCTTATGGACGTAAAGAACGCCGTTTCGGAGTTCAAAGAAAAATTCAAAGGCGAAATTGATATCCTTATCGCCGTGGCAAGCCCCGAAGCGCTCAGAAAGGATTTGTTTATTCTGTCCGACGCCGCGGACGCGACGGTGGTTAAAATAGACATCGGCTCTATGACGAAAAAGTCTATAGCGGAACTTTTTGAGAACCTCAAGTCCTCGGACGAAAACAAGTACGTTGCGGCGGTGATTTAATGAGCGTATCCTTATACCGCCGCTACAGACCGGCTGATTTTACCAAGCTTATAGGGCAGGACCACATAGTCCGCACGCTCACCAACCAAATAAAAAACGGTCGCGTGTCGCACGCATATCTCTTTACCGGAACGAGAGGGACGGGAAAGACCTCGACGGCTAAGATATTCGCCAAAGCAGTCAACTGCTTAAGTCCGGTAAACGGCTCGCCGTGCGGGAAGTGCGAGGTCTGCGAAGCGCTCTCAAATCCCGCAAATCTCGACGTAATAGAGATTGACGCGGCTTCCAATAACGGCGTAGAGGAGATAAGAACGCTGAGAGAAAACGTCAATTTTGCTCCCACCGTCGGAAGATATAAGGTTTATATCATAGACGAGGTTCATATGCTTACCACGTCGGCGTTTAACGCGCTCCTTAAAACCATAGAGGAGCCGCCGCCGCACGTTATCTTTATTCTCGCAACTACCGAGGTGCATAAGCTGCCGCAGACCATTCTTTCGCGCTGCCAGCGGTTCGATTTCAGACTGGTGTCCGAAAAGCTTTTGAAGGAGCATATCGCACGCATCTTCGGAGAAATAGGAGTGAAAGCCGACGACCGCGCGTTAGAGCTCATTGCAAGACACGGAGAGGGAAGCGTGAGAGACACCATTTCGCTCGCCGATATGCTGGTTTCCTTTTCGGACGGAACGCTCACCGGCACGGACGTGGAGGAAGCCCTCGGGCTCACTTCCTTTGAAACGCTGACGACCATTGCCCAAAAAATTCTGACGGGCGACGTGGCGGGGCTTCTAAAAGCAATCGAGGTTGCGGAATCAACCGGTAAAAATCTGACGACGCTTGCGAAGGATTTGTCGGAGTTTATGCTAAGTCTCGTATCCGTCGTAAATTTGCCGCGCGAGGCGCTGACTTTAAGCGACGCGGAATACGCAAGGTGTAAGGAAATCGCAGATAAAGCCGACGCCAACCGTATTGTCAAGGTTATAGAAATTCTGTCCGCTTTAGACGGAGAGATGAGATATACCGTTCAGCCGAGGATTATATTTACGGCAATTCTCGTTAAGGCTGCGTCGATGCATACGGACGTTTCGTTAGAAGGCTCACTGTCCCGCATCCGCACTTTGGAGAAGCGGTTGGAAGAATTGGAAAAGAAGGGCATAACTGTAGCTAAGGATACAAAAACCGACGTAAAACCGCAAATAACGGAAAAGGTTGCAGTTGAGGCTCCGAAGCCTTCGATTGCCGATTCGCCGCTTCTTAAGAGGGCTAAGGTTATGGACGTCGCTCCGGTCGGCGAGCCTGACGACGAAGTGAAATCCATGGTTGACACGCTTATAGAAATTCTGCGGGACAAGGGCGAAAAGCTTTTGGCGGCAATTATTTCCACCGAAAAGAGCTACGCTCTGACGGGGGATAAGGTTCTGACCGTATATCCGTCAGGCGCGGAGGCTCAGGAGATGCTCGAGAGTAAAACCGAGCCGCTTATTGCAGCCGCGAAGTCTGCCGGTGCGACGTCCTTCCGCATAGCCGACAGAAAACCCGAAGTTAAGGGCTCTGCGTTAGACGAAAACGTTAAACGGAGCTTAGGCGGAGTATTCGGGTCGGCGCTTAAGTTTAAGTGAAAAAGTAAGAGTGAAAAGTGAAGAGGTTTGGATAAAATAAAAAAACGTACTTAACGCCGCAAACCCGAGAGACAAAGTTCGGCGTTACACCGTCTTTTTTGGTACTTTTTTCTTCGCAGAAAAAAGTACACCCACCAAAATACAGGAGGTATTGTTATGGCAAGATACGGCGGAGGGTTCGGCGGAGGCGCGCCGAACATGCAGCAGCTTTTGAGACAGGCGCAGGATATGCAGAAGAAAATGCAGGAGGCTCAGGAAGAGCTTGCCGACCTCGAGGTTATCGGACGCGGCGGCGGAGATATGGTCGAGGTTATAATGGGCTGTGATTATACTATTTCTTCGGTTAAAATCAAACCTGAGGCAATCGACCCCGACGACCCGGAAATGCTCGAAGACCTTATCGTTGCGGGGATAGGCGAGGCGCTTAAGCTCATAGAAGAGCAGAGAAACGAGATACTCGGACCGCTCGGCGGGCAGGGATTGTTTTAATGGACGCGTTAGACAGGCTTAGCGGCAACTTCAGAAGGCTCCCCGGCGTCGGTGCGAAGACGGCGATGAGATACGCCTACCGCGTAATCGACATGACGGAAGAGGAAGCCGAGGAGTTTATATCCGCAATAAAGGAAGCCAAGGAAAAAATTCACCTCTGTAAGGAATGCGGACAGTATTCCGAGGACGATGTGTGCGAAATCTGCAGGACGCGCGACAAATCCGTCATCTGCGTGGTGAAATCTCCTAAGGACATCGCGCCTATAGAAAAAGCCGCGGGCTTTAACGGAGTTTATCACGTTTTGCACAACACTCTGGATTTTCAGCGCGGAATAGGCGTGGACGACATCCGCGCAAAGGAATTGTTCGCAAGACTTGTCGGCGTAAAAGAAGTGGTTCTTGCCTTAAATTCCGATATGTCGGGGGAGATAACCTCCACCTATCTTGCGAGAGAGCTTAAGGGGCTCGGCATAAAGGTCACCAGACTTGCCAGCGGAATACCTTTGGGAGCCGAGCTGGAATTTGCCGACGAGGGGACCTTGAAACGCGCTTACGAAGACAGAAAAGAAGTGTAAATTCCTTGTAAATCTTTGAAATTTTACATTACATCGGAGCTAGCTGAAAGCTAAATTTTGCGAGCGAGCTCGCCAAGCTAAATTTTGAAGCAAGCGTCAAAGCGAAATTTAACGGGAGAACGGGTTCGTTCTCCCGTTAAGCTTAGGATACTTTATTCTAATTCTGGATTGCTTCGACGTAAACGTCTCGCAATGACGATGCGAAAATTCTTTCATTTTAATCCGACGTCTTCAGCTTGGCAGAAAAATTCATTTTTCTGTCAAAGCTCAAAAATTTCACTCGCCCGTCGGGCGGATTTTTTATATGGAAAATTTGTGAAAGTTATTTTTCACTATTTACAAGCGCGCGTAAATTATATATAATTTATACGTATGAGAAAGTCAGCGTTGGTTTTGCTTACCTTAATCCTTGCCGCATTCCTCGTCACGGGGTTGCTTTTTGCGTGCGCGCACGTGGACGAAACCGAAGAGGTTACGGCAATCGAAATGGTGAAGCTTCCCGATAAGGGGTATTTCCTCGTCGGCTCCGGACTCGATTTGTCGGGGGCGGAGATAAATATATACTTCATCACCGGACAGAACCGCATTTACGACGCAGTCAGCATATCGGACCGTCTGACGGTAAGCGGGTTCGACAGCTCGGCAAGACAGCTCAATCAGACGGTAACGGTTACGTTCGGCGGGCAATCGACTTCCTTTACGGTGGATATCGTAAACCCCGAGGATATCGTTGACGTCGTTTTCAATTCCGACGGAGGAACTGAGATTTCTCCCAAAAAGGCGATAAAGGACAAGCCGCTTTCGGCTTACGTTTCCAAGCCCGAGCCCACGAAGGAGGGGAGAATTTTCAACGACTGGTACGTCGAGGGCTCCTCTTACTCTTACGATTTTACTTCCGTCGTAGTGGGGGACCTGTCCCTCGTTGCAAAATGGGACGTTACCGTAACCTTTATTATCAGCGGAGCGGGTGTGGAAAACAGCGTTCAAAGACGCTTCCCCGAAGGCTCTTCCGTATCTCAGGAGACGCTTGATTCAATCTATCAGGCAAGCTTTCCGGCAAAAGGCGGGTACGACAGGGTGTGGTATTCCGATTACGCAACCGGCGCCGCAATCCCCGAAGGTTATTTCGACAATCTCGACGACAATAAAAAGGTTGACTGCGTTTACGCACCTCAGCTCTATTACATATATCTGCAATTCAACGGAGCGACCTCTGTCGGCGGTCAGGGGACGGACTTCCCGTCCTGGGGCGTTGCCGATTTCCCGTCATCCGAAAATCCCGACTATCCTGCGGAGGACGGCTGGAGACAGGTCAGCGCCGATTTCGGCTCTACCGTAAACTTCGGCTCCGCCGTCAAGTATACCTCGGTCGATAACTGGACCTACGATTTCATTTTCGACGGCTGGTACCGCGACGCGGAATATACCGATAAGTGGGAGAACAACGTTTCCACCGTAGACAGAAGAAACATGACTCTGTACGCCCGCTTTATGTGGACCGTTCAGTTCTTCTCCGGTACCGACCAAACGGGTATTTTCGCGCCCGCTGTCAGCGAAAGTATGCGCCTTGACGAAGGGCAGAAGATTTTGTATTCCGATTTGCCGGAAATCCCCGAGGAGGTCTATGCTGACGACGGCGTAACCAAGCAGTATTATCCCAAAGAGGGCTACACCGGCTGGTGGTCGGGCGTAAGACTTCAGTATAAAGAGGATTCGACGAGCACGGTTACCGAAAACCAGTCGAAGCTTAAGGACGAGCTTTCCCTCGAGGATATCCTTCTTGCGACGGGTATCGGCACCACCAACATTTTCGTAAACTATTACCGCATTCCGTTTACCGTTTACTTTGAAGACTTTATCGACGGGACGGACGAAAAGCTTACCGGACTTTTCTACGGCGACACCTTAAGCTACAGCCGCATACCGGTCAAAAACGACCTCTCGTTCGACCGCTGGTATCTCGACAAGGCTCTGTCGGTTGCCTTCAGCCGCGACGACCATAAGGCGGGCGGTTCCGCAAAAAGCGTGGAGTATAAGCAGCTCGGCAGAATTTACAAGGCGGGCGACGAAGGCTTCGACGCGAGCATGGCAAGCGGTATGTCTTACGGAGTTATGACCCTTTACGCGGGATATAACGCCAATCTCCAGTTCTTCAAAAACGGCGGCAACCCCAACATCGTCAACAGCTCGACGGCGGTTGCGGAGCTTGCGCAGAACGTTCTTCTGACCTTGAGAGAGGAAGCGACTTCATTGGACGCAGACGCCGACCCCACCGAATGGTGGCGGGACAGAGAGGGCGGCTATTACCGCTACGCCGCGACGGCTTCCGTTCCGTCTATCGAACGCTGGCAGGGCAGAGAGGGCTTCTGGTATTACGGCTTCGACGGCGGCGAGCCTAATTGGGACCGCACCCAGCCGGTTGACTTCGACAGAATTACCAAAAACGAAAATCTCGTGGTTTATTACGCTATCGTGCGCTACGACGTGACCTACGTTGCCGAAACCTCGGATTACGTAGAAGGCTTCCCCGGCAAAACCTACGCCGGCGTTTTGGCGGAAGAGGTTAAAAAGGTTACCTATCAGATGACGGCTCCCGTAAGAGATACCGGATATTATCTCGATATCCTTGCGTCGTCGCCGGTTTCAGGGAACACCGCCTTCACCGACTCCGAGGGGATTAACTGGATTATAGAGGGATGGTATACAGACACCGGCTTCCGCATTCGCTTCGAGCTGTCTACCGCGCAGGTGTTCAACGATACCGTTCTGTACGCAAAATGGGAGAGAGAAGGGACGGAAGGTCTTTCTTACGAGCTCATCGACAGCGGCGCAAGACGCGGAACCTACGCTGTTTCGAGAGGCACCGTCGGCGAGGAAAAGATTATCGTAATTCCCGCAAAGTATAACGGCGCAGAGGTTTCGACGGTAAGCGGCGGAGCCTTCAAGGGTATGACCTCTTTGGAAAAATTCTACGTAACGGATTCGGTCGTTTACGTGGAGAGCGAGGCGTTCAGAAACAGCGGTCTTAAAGCCGGCAACATGCCCTTGTTCAACGCGGCGGTGGAGCTGGAAACGGCAGTGTTCGACGGCACCGACTGGCTTGCGGACGGCAAGGCTTCGGGCGCGGAATTTATAATTTTCAACAGAAATACGCTTTATCTCTACAACGGAGCGGGCGGAGACGTCGTCATTTCCGATAATATTACGGTAATCGGCGCTTCGGCGTTCGCGTCCTCAGACGGAAGAAGAAGCGTTCAGTCGGTTACTCTCCATAACGGAATTACGGCAATACGCGCGGAAGCCTTCGAGGGCTGCTCCGGAATACGGAGTATTACCTCCAAGGATACGGAATATTTTGAAACCTCGCAGCTCGCGTCTATAGGAGACAACGCCTTCTATCACCTCGCAAACCTCGAAAGCATAGACATTCACGGAGATAACTTCGCAACCGTGGACGGCGTTTTATACGGTATGAGAAACGGCGAGCCCGTATCCTTATTAGTATATCCCGCAAAAAGCGGTATCGACGTGTTCGTGATGCCGGAAACGGTGTCGCAGATTGACGACAGCAGCGCCTTCTACAGCGTGGAGAACATGCGCGCGTTCGTATTCAGAAGAGAGACCGCGCCGACTATTCCCGAGTATCTGTTCAATAAGGACGTCAGCGGAAGCTTTATAACCTTCAAAGCGTTGCAGTACATTCTGCTTCCGGACAATCAATCGTACACCGATGACAACGGCGACTATTCGGGCGTGTGGCAAAACGTCTGGAACAACGCCTCCGACAATATCAGATACAATACAATCAATATCAGATATAATTCTCCTGTGGAAATGAACGGCGTGCCGGAGAACAGGGTATACGCCTACGGCGACTCCTTCAGGGAGTTCGAGCCGTCCGCGGCGCACCTTGATTTCGACGGCTGGTTCTGCTTTAAAGACGGGGAATATCTGCCGTACAGCGAGGATATGCGGATAGTATGGAATATCTTCGACTGCGAGTGGGAAAACCGCAGAACGACCGAGGTTTTCGATATTTACGCAGAGTGGTCGGGAGAGATTACCTTCCTGCTTTCGGATACCGCATCCGAAACCTTTACCGTTAAAGCCGGCGAGCCTTTGACCGGCGACGCTCTTGCGGTTGCGGAAGCCGGACTTTACGAAAAAGACGGTTATATGGTTCGTTGGAAGTACACCGACGGCGAAGAATATCTCGAAAAAACCGAGGACGGATTTAAAGTTCTCCGCGGAGGCGAGGTTTTCGTTACCGAAACTCAGATTGTGTACGAAGTCAGCTTTAAGAGCCATCAAATCGGCGAAAACTGGGTAAGCTACGCCGAAACGCAGTTTATTCCTTACGGAGAGCAGGTTGCGCTGCCGCCGTCGCCGGAGCCCTGGGACGACGAGCTGTCCTTCCTCGTATTCGGCGGCTGGTATACCAACGAGGCTTTGACTGAGCCCTGGGTTTCCGGAGTCAGCACCGTTTCCGGCGAAACCACGCTTTACGGGCGTTGGCTGGTGCCCATGACCTTTATCTACGACGATTATTACACGGACGAGGTGGAGCAATACGCACAGTTCGGAAAGAATATGAACCCGCCGTCAGTCAGAATGAGAGAAGGCTACAGCGGCGAATGGGTGCAGAGAGCAGAAGACGGCGGAAGCTATACGGAAGTTTCCGGCGAGGGCATTTTTGCGGAAATCAGAGAACAGCGTACTTATTACGCCAAATATACCATAAATACTTATACCGTGGCCTTCAACGTGAACGGCGGCAGCGGAGCGGTCGCCTCCGTTACCGTTCAGCACGGACAGGCTGTCGCCGCGCCCGACTATCAGGGAGATAAGAACGGCGGCATGTTTGCCGGTTGGTTCACGGATATAGGCGGCTCTTCGTCCTATAATTTCGGAACGCCCGTAACTTCCGATATGACGCTTTACGCTCAGTTTGCCGAACAGCTTAAGGGCGCGTCCTTCCATTTCAATATCTTAAACGCCGGTGCAATCAACTTCTACAGCGTTACCGCGAGACCGGAAAACCTGAGGCAAAGCGTGGTTCTCATTCCGTCGGTTGCGTACGGCGCAAACAATCCCGATGAGCCGTTGTCTAACTCCGCGGTTATCGAAATCGGCGCCAACGCCTTCTACGGCTGCGATTCCGTAAGACATCTGATAATTCCCGCATCCATAAGCGTAATAAGCGATTCGGCGTTCTCCAATATGCCTAACCTCGAAATAATCTCCGTCGTTGCGGGAAACGCCAACTATATGGCGGAAAACGGAATTCTTTACCGCATTGACGACGCGGGGAATAAGGT
Source organism: uncultured Christensenellaceae bacterium (assembly GCA_964463195.1). Classification (GTDB taxonomy): domain Bacteria; phylum Bacillota; class Clostridia; order Christensenellales; family DTU072; genus CAYXBO01. Next base: position 12,233 of record CAYXBO010000009.1, read on the forward strand.
TCAGATTGTCAAGGTTCCTGCAAAGGTGAACGTGGAAACGCTCGACGTTCCCGAAACCGTCACGGAAATTAAGCCGTACGCCTTCGAGAACGTTAAAAATATTACCGCAGTCAGGCTTGAGGCAGGTCACGTCAGACTGGGCAGCTCGGCGCTCAACGGAATTTCCGAAAACAATCTGAGGTTCTTCGTGCCCGACAGAGGGGTGTACCTGACCGACCCGGATTGGAGTAGCTACGGAAATTACGTGTTCAGCGAAAACGTAAATATAAGGTATACGGATGCCTTTAACGGCACGGATTATTCCGGCGACGGCTACGAGACCAGCGTAAGGGTGCTGACGGCGCTTACGAGACCGACCGTCACTCCCGAAAATATCACTTACGACGGCAGAACATATACCTTCGGCGGCTGGGCGACCGACGCAGACGGCTTCAATCTCTACGACTTTTCCGAGACCGTAACCAACGATTTGAGGCTATACGCCCGTTGGGTGCTGCTCGGAACCACCACCGGACTGCAATACCGCCTGACGGAGATAGGCGGCAGAAGAGGTTATACCGTTTCCAAGGGCACCTCGACGGCGACGGATATCGTCATTGCCAACTTCTACGAAGGGTTTCCGGTGCTTGCCGTATCTCCCAACGGCTTTATGCAGTCACAGGCGGTGTCGATTTATCTCCCGTCCACACTTGTAAGGGTTTACGATTCGTCGTTTATCGATATTCCAAACCTCGAAAGATTTACCGTAGACGGCAGAAATAAGAATTTCGTAGTGGATAACGGCGCGCTTTATTCCGCCGACTTCAGCCAGCTCATTCTGTATCCTACGGCGCTGTCCGAGTTTACCGAATTCACGGTAAACGCCAACACCGAAAGCGTGTGGCAGTACGCGTTCTATAAGAACAGGTATCTTGAGTCCGTTACCGTCGGACAGTCCGTGGAAACTATAGGATACGCGGCGTTCAGCGGCTCGACGACCCTTATAAGCGTGACGCTTAACAATCAGGTTCCGCCGGAAATAACCGCCGACCCCTTCGTAAACAGCCGTTCCGATTTGAAGGTGTTCGTACCTGGAACCAAGAGCACGGATTATACAGACAAATCCGTTGCGGCTAAATACCGCGACAGATACATAGACAGCGAAGCGCACGGCAAAATCTATCCGTTGGAAGCCCGTATATTCTTTATAGGAGATTACGACCAGAGCGGTTCCACGCTGTTCATCTATCAGGACGTCAGGGTACCCGGTTACGCACAGGCGCTTTACGAAGCGCCGCTGAGAGCCGACGCGGTGTTTACCGGCTGGTTCACTCAGCCCTACGGCGGTACTGAGTTTATCTTCACCTACGAAACCGTCAACGACGATACGGTGCTTTACGCGCACTGGAAGGAAGCAACGGGCGATAACGACGAGCAACCGCCTAAGCCTTATCTCACGTACAGCGTTATTCTCGGCGACGAATTGTCCGTCTCCGTAAACCGCGAGGCGGTAGGCTTCGACGCGCTTACGGAAATAGTCATCGCATCCGAATACAGGGTAGACGGCGAAGCCCCGAGACCTGTTACGACTATCGCGGACGACGGCTTTGCAAACCTTCCCGCCTTGAAATCCGTAATTTTACCGTACAGCATAACGAGGATAGGCAGCGGCGCCTTCAGCGGCTGCTCCTCTCTCGACACGGTTTCCCTTCCCGGAACCATTCAATGGATAGGTGACGGCGCGTTCAGAGGGTGCAGTAAGCTGAGAGAAGCCGAGCTTCCGTTGCAGATTACCGCTATACCCAACGAGCTTTTCCTCGACTGTACGTCGCTTTCACGCGTTAAGGTGTGGGGCAATCTCACCTCCGTCGGAAGCAGTGCGTTCAAGAACTGCGCTTCGCTCGGCTCCTTCGATTTCGGAGACGCGCTGGTATCCGTAGGAGCTAACGCCTTTGAATACTGCTCGACTTTAGCCGTCGCTTCCTTCCCGAGCACGCTGAAGTATATAGGAGGAAGCGCCTTCAGAAGCTGCCGCACCTTGAATACGCTTACCTTTGCCGAAGGCTCGGTCGTTGAAGAGGGTATCGGCGAGTACGCCTTCGCGGATTGCGAGAGGCTTGTAAGCGTCGCCATTCCCAAAGGACCGGGGGTTATTTCGGACTCGCTGTTCCTCAACTGTATTTCTCTCAGAACCGTAAGCCTCGGAAGCTCCGTTTCCGTTATCATGAACAACGCTTTCCGCAACTGCCGTTCGCTTTCAAACATTGAGTTTGAAGGTAGGGAAGGCGGCATTCTGAGAGAGGTGTATAACGACGTATTCAACGGCTGCTCCTCCCTTACGGAGTTTGTCTTCAGCGGAAGCTTCAGCTGGATTGGCGTTTCCATGCTCGCCAACTGCCCGTCGCTCGAAAGAGTGGTATTCTTGGGCGGAACCGTACCTTCGACCTATTCGCCGACCTTCCTCGACAATTCGCCTAACGCAAAGATTTACGTGCCGGGAACGGTATCTAACATCTACGTAAACCTCTATAAAACCAGAATGAGCGAGTACGAGGACAGAATTTATCCGATTTCGGCAGACGTCGTCTTTGACGACGGCATGGGCGGTCAGACCAGAGTTACGGCGGACACCCACGGGCTGCTCACACCTCCCGAAACTCCGGAGAGAGAGGGTTACGTATTCGGCGGCTGGAGAATTCTCGGCACCGACGGCAACTGGAATTTCGACGCGGATACGGTAAGCGAAAACGGAATGACTCTGGAAGCGCGTTGGGTTACCGCGGGCACGGCGGGTCTCGAATACGTTTACGCCAACGAAATAGTCACGGTATATCAGGGCACTCTCGCCAAAAACGTGACAGACGTGGTAATATCCAACTACTACTATTATCAGAACAGATGGTTGCCTGTTTCGAGAATAGGCGGCGGGCTCTTAACCGGCACGCGCGCGAAAACCTTATATATTCCCGAAACGGTCAAGGAAATCGTCTATTCTGCCTTCTTCAACAGCATTGAGCTTGCGGAAATCAACGTAGCCGGCGACAACGAAAACTTCACTTCCGTGGACGGCGTTCTTTACAATAAGGCTATGAACCAGCTCCTGCGCTATCCGTCCGCCAAGCCGGATACCACGTTCGAGCTGAGATTCAGCATAGATTATATAGAGAGCGGGGCGTTCGAGACGCTCCGGAACCTCAGGTCGTTCACGTCGACTAACGCACGCTTCCCCGTAGTGGATGGTGCGCTGTACGCGTCGGGCGTAAACGGAGACGGCAGCTACAACAGAGTTCCCGTCGAGCTCATTGCCTATCCGTCCATGAGAGAGGAGACGGTGATGGTCATTCCCGCAACCGTGACCTCTATCAGAACCTACGCTCTGACCCTTTGCGAGAACTCGCCGCTTGCGATGTTTACGGTGCATGAGGATAACCCCGTATTTGAAGCGTACGACAACGTTCTTTATCAGAAGGTGGACGAAAAACGCAGAATTCTCGTCCGCTTCCCGACGGCTTACGACGGCAACAGGTTCAACGTAAACGTCAACACCGGCGCAGACTGGTACGTTACGGAAATCGCAACCAGCGCCTTCCGCTATACGACGAAGCTCCGCGCAGTGACCTTTAGCGGCGCAACTCCGGTCGTTCTCGGGGCAAACGCCTTCGACGGCTCGGAAACCTATATCCTCGTGCCGTCCGACAACGTGACGACGTACAGAGCGGCGGACGGCTGGAGCGCGTATGCCGAAAGAATAATACCTTCACAGTCCACGCTCACCTACGATTTCAACAACGGCGACCAGCCTGTCAGCTACGTCGTAGAGGCACTGAGCTCCTATCCGTCGCTTGCAAACATGGGACTTAACGAGCCGACGCTTGCCTACAGCACCGGTGCGGGGTGGTTCAATTCCGCAGACGGAACGCGGGTGGAATTCGATTACGACGGCTCTACGGGAGAGGAAACCGAAGGGTACAGTTACTTCATCTACAGCGATACGACCATTTATATCAAGTGGGAAATCAGCGAATTAGACGCAACCGAGGGTATATTGTTCGGCGTTACCGAGGGCGGCTATACCGTACAATCGGGTACAAGCGTGCAATTGGATGAAAAAGGAGTGATAATCGTCCCGAGCTACCATCTTGGCTTGCCCGTCGTGTCCGTTTCCGACAACGCGTTTGTCGGAATGAAGGAGCTGAGACGCGTCGTTCTCCCCGAAACGGTTAAGAGTATCGGCAGCAATGCGTTCGGCGGCTGCGAGAAGCTCACCAACCTCACAATACTTGCCACGGAGCCTCCGACGGTCAGCCAGCAGGATATTGAAACCTTGAGAAAGCTCGTTTCGGATAAGAAAAACGGCAACTTCTACACCTACGTCCGCTCCGACTGCAGAACAAGATACGGCGGCGGAAGCTACGGAATGGCGACCATGCACATAAAGGACGTGGAAGCGAATGTTCGCTTTATGTCGGAGGACGGAACAACGCTCCTCGCAACCCAAAAGGTCCTGAACGGCGTGGAAGCGGCAACCCCGATAGAAGCCCCGACAATCGCCGGAAAGAGGTTTATAGGCTGGTACGAGGGCGGAAATCCGTACGGCTTCGGCGTGGTTATGCCGGAAGCAACCTCTGGAGTTAAGACGGTAACGCTCGTTGCCAGATACGAGGATGCGCAATAATGCTTCGCAATGAAATTGCCGCTTCGCGGCAGTGAAATTTTTCGCAAGCGAAAAATGAAATTTGCACCTTCGGTGCAAGTGAAATTTAAAGAGAGAACGGTAACGTTCTCTCTTTAAGTTGTGGAAGTTTTATTTTAAGAAATTTTTATTATTCTCTGCCGACCAATTCGTCAAGAGTTATTCCGTAATAATCGGCAAGTTTAATACAAAACTCAAGACCAGGTACAGATACTCCGTTTTCCCAACGGCACAAACTGGAATTTGCAATACCTGTCTCTTTTTCCACTTGCCTAAGCGACTTTTTATGTATAATTCTTTGAGTTTTTAATTCTTTACCTACGTTTATCATATTTGCATTATATTACATATTTATAAAATCAACTTGACTGCTCCAACTATGGAGCATATAATAGTTATGGTGCAAATATGAAGAAATGGGGGACAAACAGTCGTTTCTATCGTCAT
>CAYXBO010000010.1:0-16424 GCA_964463195.1 uncultured Christensenellaceae bacterium
GCACCGTTTCTTTGAGCTGATTGACGGCGATAGCCGTTCCCTCTCTGCCGTCGGGAACTTCAGGCGGCGCATGACAATATCCGCAATTTTCGCGCCCTCTTCGGGGTGCGAGTGCATTTCGCCGTCCCGCATTTTGCAACGCGCTTTTGCTATATCGTGTAAAAGTGCCGCGACTCTGACCTGCGGACCGGCAAACCGCACCGTCTGAAAAATATGTTCGAGCACGGTATATTTATGATACTTTTGATTTTGGGGGAAATCCTCGTTTTCCGTAAGCTCCGGTATGACGTACTGCCAAAGCCCTACGGTCTGCATGAGCTTCACGCCGCGGTAGTGCCCGTCCGGTATTCCGTTCTTTTTATCCGCCGTGAGAATTTTCAGAAGCTCGTCCCGCACACGCTCCACGCTGATATCCGATATGAGGCTTGCGCGGTTTTTTGCGGCGAGCAGTGTTTTCTCTTCTATTATAAAACCCGTTTCCGCGGCGAAGCGCACCAACCGCATAAGGCGCAAACCGTCCTCTGCAAGGGTCTTTTCGGGGTCGCGGCAGGTTCTGAGAAGCATTCTTTCCATATCTGCAATTCCGCCCAATGGGTCGGTCAAGGTGCCGTCTTTTACGTTGTAGTAAACGGCGTTGACGGTAAAATCCCGCCGCTTCGCATCCTCGTTTATATTGCTCGTTAAGCGAACCTCTTTCGGCGCGTGCGCGCCGCCGTCGGGGTAGCTGTCCGTTCTGAAGGCGGTGTATTCAAAGCTCTCCTCTCCTCTGAAGATTTTCAAAGTCCCCAGTCTCGCGGACTCGGAGCGCACGCAAAAATCCGAGTTTTTCAGGAGAATTTCCACGTCTTTCGGAGATACGGGCGCGGCAATATCATAGTCGGAAGGCGTTTTTCCGCACAGCGCGTCACGGACTGCCCCGCCCACAACGTAGAGGTTACCGGAAAAATATCCGGCGAGCTCGGCGAGGCTTTCGTTCCGAGATAAAACCTCCACGCCCACGGCTCAAACCTCCGTAACGGAGACTTCCACCGCCGCTCCGCCGTCGACCCTGGCAATATCCGAGACTTCCACGCCCAAAACGGCGTAAATTTCACTGTCTTTCGCAAGAACCAGCAGCTTCGCCCGCTCCGCCTGCGGCATTTTAATATCCGTCAGGTAGTCGGAAAGGCTTTTCCGCCCGCCCTTATATCTCTTGAAGCTGTCGCCGTCTCTTCTCGTCCGGACGACCAAACCGTCCGCACAGAGTGCGGCTTTTGACATCGTAACACCCTTTTTTATTCCGTCGGCTTCCCGAAATTCATACCGTTTCCCGCAAAATTCATAGCTTTTTTCCATGCGGAATTCCTCGTAAAAAGTCGGATTTTCGGTTTTCTTCTCAAAAATCAGCCGTCCGTATTCCGTGCGGGCTGTAAACCCCTGCCCTAGGTCTGCAGAAGCACGGTTTTTGTACCGTAAGGCAAAAACAGACTCGTAGGTTTGACGCTCCACGTCCTTTTCCATTCCGAGAGAGAACAGCGCCGCGCGGACACTCCTTTTCCATACCGCCGCATGCTCGTCCAGTACGGTAATATCGAAGGATGCGGTTATTCCGTCCGTTTGGGGCGGGGGTAATAAATTGCTCAGACAGTCTTCCGTTTCCGCGGCGTTTTCGGCAAGCCGCCCGAACGCACGCTCGAAATCGGGATAGACTTCGGCAATTTTCGGGAACACCTCGTTGCGGAGAAAGTTGCGGCGGTAAACGGATTGTCCGTTAGTCGAATCCTCTCTGTACTGCACGTCGTTTTCCCGAGCGTACGCCTTTATCTCTTCGGAGGTGTATTTCAATAAGGGACGGAACACGCCCTCTCTGTCTCCCATACCTTTGAGTCCCGAAACTCCCGTCCCCCTGAGAATGCGCATGAGAACGGTTTCCGCCTGGTCACCCATGTGGTGGGCGAACACCGCGCCGCGGGCGTTCTCTCTCTTTACGCATTCGGAAATTGCGGCGTGCCGAAGCCTTCTCGCCGCGAGCTCCTCCGACTCTCCGCACCTCTTAGCCTCGCCCTTTACGTCCACGGAAATTATCTCCGTATCGTAGCCGAGCTTCGCCGCTTCGGCTTTAACGAACAGCGCGTCGTCACGGCTTTCCGCGCGAAGATTGTGGTCGACTGTCACCACCTTTCCGATGAGCTTTTCTTTTGCCGCAAGAGATAAAAGCGACATCGAATCGATGCCGCCCGAAATCGCGAAAATATAGTATGCGTCGGTTTCGAGTCCCAAACGCAGCTTTTCGGGATACTTATTTGCCATAGCCCTCCGGATTCATCGTCTGCCATTTCCACAGGTCGCGGCACATATCGTCCAAATCGTGCTCGGCGTGCCAGTCCATCATGGCGGCGGCCTTGTCGGGGCTTGCATAGCACGCAGCTATGTCGCCGGGGCGTCTTTCGACGATGGAATACGGTAGCTCTCTTCCGCACGCTTTGCCGAACGCCTTAATCATATCGAGCACCGAATAGCCCACGCCGGTTCCCACGTTGACCGCGTCGCAACCGAACTTGTCGATGTTCTCAAGCGCCTTTTTATGAGCGTTGGCAAGGTCGACTACGTGAATGTAATCGCGCACGCCCGTTCCGTCCGGAGTGTCGTAATCGTTTCCGAAAACCTTGACCTCTTTAAGTCTTCCGACGGCAACCTGCGCAACGAACGGCATGAGGTTGTTGGGGATACCCTTCGGGTCCTCTCCGATGAGACCGGAGGAGTGCGCTCCTACCGGATTGAAGTAGCGGAGGAGGCTTATGTGCCAGCTCTTGTCTGCGGCGTATACGTCACGGAGAATGTTCTCAATCATGAGCTTGGTCGCGCCGTAGGGATTGGTGGTCGACAGTCTGCACTCTTCGTCTAAGGGAAGTCTCTCGGGCGTTCCGTAAACCGTCGCCGACGAGGAGAACACGAGGCGCTTCACGTCAAATTCCCTCATGACCTCTAAAAGCACCAAAGTGGATATCAGGTTGTTATCGTAATACTCAATGGGTTTCTGACAGGATTCGCCGACGGCTTTAAGTCCCGCGAAGTGGATAACCGCATCGGGCTTTTCCTTTTTGAATATCTCGCGGAGCGCGTCCTTATCCCTTACGTCGGCTTTGTAGAACGCAACCTTCTTTCCCGCAATCTTCTCCACGCGTCTGACGCTTTCCTCGCTCGCATTGACGAGGTTATCGACTGCGACGACCTCGTTGCCCGCCTCCAAAAGAACGACGTTGGTGTGGCTTGCTATGTACCCGGCTCCGCCGGTAACCAGAACTTTCATTGCCCTATCTCCTTTTATATAAGTTTGACGAACGCCTCCGGCTTATGGAACGTATCCGCATAAGTCGGCGACGCCGCGTAAATTGCCATATTACCCTCTCCGTCGAAGTCCTCGCGTAAGAGGTTTCCGTAGGCGAAATCCTTGCAAAACCCGAGAGTTTTCAGCCAGCCGATATCGATTGCCGCAGAGGTTTTCCATGCTTTTTCCGCAAGCTCTACGGTTGCTTCTATATGTTCTCTTCCGTCAACAAGCGCGGACTTCTTTTCGCCGCGTCTCATCTCTATTACCGCCGAAAACAGCGCGCCGTTCTGATTGAATTCCACCTCGAGATAGCGTTCGCGCTCCCCGAGAGCTAAGAATATCTCCACCACGTCGCCCTCGTAAAGCGGCATATTGTCCTCGGAGTATCTGGGGTTCCGCGTTTTCTCTTCCGCCGTAAAGGACAGGTTGAGCTTCCCTCCGGCTATTCCGACGGTTGCCGAGGTCTTAACCTCCGCCTCACCGCCGGTCTTACATTCCTTAAGAACGAATTCCACCGTTTCCGATAACCTCTCTGACGACGGCGTTCATTTCCTCCAGTCGCTCTTCCATTTCGCTCACCATCTTTATCTGGGTTCTTGCGCGGTCGAGATTCTGCCCCTCCGTGGAAATCCTGAAATAGACGTCGCCGTTTAAGTGGTCGCCGAGAAATCTCATGCCGCATTCAAAGGTCAGAAGAATTCCGGAAAACGCGAGGTTGTCCACCTCGGCGGGAGTGAGAACCGACCCGACTTCCCCAACGAAGCCCCTGACAAAAGCCTTAAACAGCTCTATGTCGAACCCGACCTTAGAGAGGTCTTTTTCGTGCTCCGCTCCGCGGTTTGCCCCCGAACGGACGGCGTCGCCGAAGTCGAAAAGTATACTTCCCGGCATGATTGTGTCGAGGTCGATAACAGCAAGCGGCACGTCGTTATAGAGGTCCAAAAGAACGTTGTTTATCTTGGTGTCGTTGTGCGTGACCCTAAGAGGAATTTCCCCCGCCTTCATAAGTTCTATAACCTTAGACGCGTACTTTTCGCGGGAGAGGAAGAAATCGATTTCCTTACGGCAGGAAGCGGCGCGACCCGCTCTGTCCTCTTCTACCGCGCGTTTAAAGTCGTTGAAACGCTTTACCGTATCGTGAAACCCCGGAATAACTTCGGTTAAAGTGGACGCGTCGAAGCCCTCGAGGTCTCTTTGGAAGCGACCGAAGCCCTTCCCCGCAAGATAGAGGTGGTGCGGATTGGTTACCGTCTGAACGTTTGCGGCGTTGCCGATATATACGTAGCAACGGTAAAAGCCGCCTTCGGCGCTCTTGTAATAATACTTGCCTTCGGAGGTTCTGAGAAAAGTCAGCGCAGTTCTGCCGCAGTCGCCGCCGCGGGCAACGATTTTATCTCTTATGTAGCGGGAAACCGAAACCAGATTGTTCATAAGCGCTTCGGGGTCCGGAAAAACCTTAGTATTTATCTTCTGTAAAACGTATTTGAATTCGCCGAGCTCGCTCTTAGTCGTAACGATGTAAGTGCTGTTGATATGCCCGACGCCGCAAACCTCGAAATTATCTACCTGACCGTAAATATCGAATTTGGCGGCAATATCTCTGATGTTCTCCATTAAACCTTCCTCAACATATGACGTATGTTAATTTATATTAACATAACGCGCGAAACGTGTCAATGACAACGAGGATTTACAAAGATTATTCGCCGCAGGATATAATTTGACGAATATTTTCATGTTTTTTTGCCTACTCCTTGTATTTGTTTAAGTTTTATGCTATGCTTTTTCAAATTAACGAGGTGTATTATGAAAAAAGTAATTGGTTCTGTATTGATTTTTACTTTTGCTGTTCTTCTTATGTTTTCTCTCTTCGCTTGTAACAATAACAATAATGATAATGGCGACAACTCTTCTATAGAACACAAACTTCATTCTGCTTATTTTTTTACGGCTACAGATGGTTATTATAAGGTCCACGTTGCGCCGGATTGGATTTATTTTTGCGACGATGGTTTAGCTTATATCTTCGTTGAAAATCCGCTTATTGGAACAGCGACTATCGCTTCCGACTTCCATGAAGATGATGTTTTTATCCCCGCCACTCCGGCGTACGAAACATCTTTGTATAAAGTTTCTTATACGTATAACGCTAAAGAAGAAAAAATTACTATCACACCGAAACAGCCAATACCAATAATAAAACCAAAAGCAAATGCAAGTCGGCATATTTTCACTACAGGAAGAGATTTGGGATTAGGAAACCCCGGATTTTTGAAAAGTCATTACTATTATTCTCCTGAAGATATTGAGATTACTTATTTTCGAGAAACGACTATACAATGCAAAAGCTATCCTGCTTATGATGAATGGGTATCGAGTCTCGAATACGATAACGAAAATCAAAAAAGGTGTCATGGGTCGTATAGTACAAGCGGCTTTTCTAACGACGATTTACAACACTATTTGGACAACTATCCGATAATTGATATTTGTATTTCGTAATATAACAACACAAGGGGGAAACCGTTTAAGTTTTCCTCTTTTCTTATTCCAAATATTTTTATTTACAAAAAAAGCGCTCCCGCCGTGACAGGAACGCGCCTCGTTTACACAGTGTAAACGTCTCGTCATATGCAAAAGCTCCGCTCTTGCACTATTATTATACGCAAGCTTTTCTGCTTAGTCAATATTTGATATGAAAAAATTTGGTGAGAAACTCTTTCTACTCTCTTCGTTATAGTTGCTCGGCGTATTTAACAAACCTTTTTCCGTTTTAATTTTTATAGAACTATTTACAAACACCGATATTTAGCATATAATAATATATAGTCAAAATCTGCCATAACGTCGGGAAATTGTATCCCGAGGTTCACCGACAGATTTTGACTTTTTTCTTTGCTCCAATTAAACGTTATGCCGGTTTTTTACGAAAAAAATTATAATGAAACGTTCTATATGAATTAATCGCCGCAGGACAGGAGAACGAAACCGTTCTTTTCCATTATCCTTTTGAGCTTTGCGGGCATATCGACCGAGCGGACGAAATAAACGGCGTAGCCTGCGAGCCATACGAACACGAGGATTTCGGAAAGAATTATAAAGAGGATTTTGATAAGAAGCGGAAGCTTATGCCAAAAGCCTGCGCTTCTTTCTATGCGTCCGTCGGCTTCCTCGCCGCTTACCGAAAACTTATATACGTAGCTACCGTATATACTGCTTTTGCATAGCAAAATTTCCGCATTTGCACAAGTCAGGTCGACCAGGCGGTTGAGGCTTCCGTCCGAAAGTCTGAAAACGTTATGCTCTCTTCCGACAGTGCTGAACTGCGGCGCGAAATAAACGTAGACCGCCATAAGCATGGTTACCGCGCCCAGACCTATCCCCGAATAACTGTTATAAACCGCGGCGCCGTCTTCTTTCATAAACGCGAGAAGTGCGATTTGCGCCGTCATTATGGAAATTAAGGCGGAAGCGAGGTTAATAATCTGAATGTTGCGGTAATCGTGCGATTTGCGTTTGGTTTTAATGAGCCCGTATATTGCGAAGCCGAGCTCTCCGAAAGCGAGCGCCGCCGTCGCAACCGCCATATATACGGAATACTCCTTCGGCGCTGCGCCGAGCTTCAGAGGAATAATCATATATCCCGTATACGCCGCGCCGCCGAGGAACAAAAACACGGCTGTAAACGTGTTTCTTTTGCGGAATTCCTTATTCTTCTTTGCGCCGATAAGGCAGGTAAGCCTCGCCACGGCGAGCATTACGCTGAACGCGCCCGCGGCAATCAGAACGGGGTCGAAAATTATTCCCGTTATAATTTTGCCGACGGCAAAGAGCGCGCCGCCGCACATGGTAACCGCCGTCGAATAGAGAAGCGCCTCTTCGTACGATAAATTCTTGATTTTATCGATTATCTTCATTGGGTTTTCCGTCTTCTCCCAAAAGCTCGGAGGAAAGCTTCAGAATTTCTTCGCCGTGTTTTTTCTTGTTGCGTTTGAAAATAAGGTTATAGACCGGATAGGCAAGTGCGATAACGACCGCTCCTAAGAGAGCGACGAGCGCGCCCGCTGTATAATTTTTCCACTCGAGGGCAAGGGACAGACCCAGACCGAACACCAGCGTTCCGACGACTGCCGCCGCAACTCCTATTGCGCGCGGAAATTTTCTCAGCCTCGCGTCGGCGTTTTTCAGCTGCTCGAACTTCCTTTCGTACTCGGACTTCGTAAGATAACGCCGTCTTATGTCGTTAATCTCCCGCCTTTCGCTTTCCGTCGGCGCCGCATAGGTATAGGTAAACTTTTCCTTGTTTTCGGACATTTCCGCCTCCGTAAATCAATTCCCGCCCTGAGTTCTGAGAGTTACCGTGAAGGCGGAACCCACGCCCACTTCGCTCTCAACCGCAATCTCTCCACCGAGTATATCGATAACCTTTCTGACGAGCGCAAGCCCCAGTCCGTTGCCTTCTTTGGCGTGCGAGGTGTCGCCCTGATAAAATTTGTCGAATATCCGCGCTCCGACCTCGCCGGGGATTCCGCAGCCCGTGTCGGAAATCTTAACCACCGCTTTATCCCCCGAGGCCTTGAGCGTAACGCCTATTTTACCGCCGTCGGGCGTAAATTTTACCGCGTTGGACAGGAGGTTATTCCACACTATCTCGAGATAATCCGGCGAGGTAACCGCCTCGACTTCCTCTATATCGCAATCGAGCACGAGCTTTTTTTCTTCGATTAGAGGTTCAAAGGACAGCACCGACTGAACCAGCATTTCGTCCAGCCTTACTTTTTCGTATTCGGGCTTGATTTCCCGATTTTCCAGCTTGTTGAGCTTCAGAACGTTCGTAACAAGCGCGGAAAGCCGCGTGGAGGTTTCCACGAGAATTCCGGCGTATTCCCTGCGTTTTTCCTCGCTTAAACCGTCTTTTTCGAGAAGTGCGGCATAGTTCTGTATCACCGCAAGCGGCGTTTTCAATTCGTGGGATACGTTGGAAACAAAATCCGCCGAAAGCATGGCGCTTTTGGACAGCTCCGCCGCCGTTTTGTTGATATTTTCCATTATATAATCGTATTCGTCGTAATATCTCAGGGAATGCCGCGGTTCCGCCCTTACGGAAAAATCGCCCGAGGCTATCGCGTCGGTTGCCTCGAGAATTTCGTTGACGGGACGGCTGACGGTAATTCTTCTGCGGAAATAATCCACGACGAAACAAATTAAAGTTAAAGCGAAAACCACGCACAGCATGGTTACGGAAATAACGGTGTTGTTGCCGTCGCTCTCCGCCGCTACGACGGAATATATCAGCACCGCTACCGTAACTATCGCCGCAACGAGCAGAAAAAACGCTATATATCCGATAACCGTCGGCGTTTTGTTTATGCGGTTTTGTCCGCCGTTAAGTTTTTTCATTTGAGCACCGCTTTATATCCCAGACCGTGAACGGTCACTATTTCAAATCCGTCGCACGCGGAAGTTTTCTCCCGAAGCTTAGCCATATATACGTCGACGGTTCTCGAGGTCGCAGAGGAGTCGTAATCCCAGAACTCCTCCATGAGCTGCGTCCTTGTAAACGTTCTTTTCGGGAAGGATAAAAATTTGAACAGTAAATCGAATTCTCTGACGGTCAGCGGAATTTCTTCGCCGTCGACGTAGGCGGTGTGTTCGTCCGCGTCCATTCTGAGATTGCCCGCAACGAGCTCCCGACAACGTTCTATATTCGCGCGCCTGAGAAGCGCGCCCACTCTCAGCATCAGAATTTCCGTATCGAACGGCTTGACTACGTAATCGTCAATTCCCAGCATATACCCGCGCTGCTTGGACGGCTTGTCGTCCAGGGCGGTCATGAAGAGTATGGGAATCTGTTTGTCCGCACGCCTGACGTTTTCGGCAAGCCCAAAGCCGTCCATATTCGGCATCATAATATCGGTAATAACCATATCAAACTCGCCGGACGTAAAAGCCGCCCACGCCTCCGCGCCGTCGAAGCAAGCCGTCGGCTCGTAACCGTTCAGGGTCAGAGCGGAACACACCAACCCGTTCAATGCCTTATCGTCCTCCGCAACCAGAATTTTTATCATTCCCGTTTCTCTCCTTATGAAGTCATCCGAAGGGGTCACCCCGCCCTCGGATGCTTACATTATAAAACGTTCCTGTTTCCGATTTGCAAAAGAAATGTTAAAAATTTGTAAAAGTCTTTCTTCTTTTCTTTTTGAACTTTAACGAACATAACCATATCCTTCGCCCTCCCATCAGTCGTTCAAAATCTCGGCGCTGAGCTTGAGAATTTTTTCGGAATATTTCTTCTTTCTCTTGTTAAGTATCCCGTTGTAGATAAAATAGTTTACCGAAACCATGATTATACCCAACACGCCCACTACAATTCCGAGCGGCATAAGGTCGGCTAAAACCTTCATTGCAAGGCACATTCCCACCCCGAGAACAAGCGCCCCGACAACTCCGAATATATATGCGAATATCTCTGCCGGCATCTTTACCTTTCTGTCGAGAGCCTTCAGTTCGTCCAGCTTCGTGGTGGTCTTTTCGCCGTACTGCTCGCGGATTTGCGCTAAGTATTCTTTTTTGTCTGCGTTCATTTTAATGAACCTCCTTTATTTTGTTTGCAATCATATTCTATGACGGCAATGTTTCCGGAAAGTTAGGAGGTTATTTTTGTTTTGTAAATTGATTGTAAATGTTTTGTAAAGTGTACTTTTTTCTGGCAGAAAAAAGTACCAAAAAAGACCTATGTAACGCCGCAAACTCGCGATGCTCGCTCTAGTTTGCGGCTTTTGTCTTTTTCACGTCATTGCGAATGCAGTGAAGCAATCCGGACTTTAAATAAGAAAACCACACCTTTTCACTTTTCACTCTTCACTTTTCACTGCACCCGCAGGGTGGTGTCATTGCGCGGAGCGTAGCGACAAAGCAATCCGGAATTTAAATAAAATATCCGCAACCGCTCGCCGCAGGCGAGTGATTTCACCAAGCCGCAAGGCTTGATTTCACTCACGCGACAGCGCGAATTTCACCGCCGCGAAGCGGCGATTTCATTTTTCTTTTACCGGTTTGACCTTCTTTTCGAGAGGGTTTGGAATGGCTTTTTTTAGAGTAAAAACTATGGTCGGAGTAAGCAGCGCGGTAAGGACGGCTTCTATTGAGGCGTTGATTGTAAGAAGCGGCAGAATTACCGCGGGAGAAACGATTATCGCCGCGCTGTCCGTCTCGAGCGACCAGCCGTTATAGAACAGGAGAATGAAGCCGAGGGTTACGGCAGTGTTGGTCAGCGCTCCGACGAAGCTTCCTATGAGGTCGGCGGGGACGGGGTTTTTAACGAATTTTTTGACGAGCGCCGAGGTCCAGTAACAGGCTAACGGGAAAAGCGATTTCGGAAGTATTGATATCCACGGGTAGCGGAACAGAAGAGACAGCGGCGAGGCGGGCGAAATGAGGCTGCCGATACAGCTCACGAGCCCCATGAAAAAGCCCGACAAAAGACCGTGCCACGGTCCCAGATAGAGCGCAGACACGGAAACCGCGATAAGCGGTAAAAACACAATCTGCACGCCGACAAAATTGATAGGTATTGCGTAGAATATGAGGATTATCGCCGCAAGAACTCCGTGGATTGCAATAGCTTTTGTGGAGAATACGGCTTTTTTGTTTTGCATTGTCTGTCCTCGGCGGGTTTTAGGAGCTTATTTCTGAATTACCGTGAGAAATCTTGCGGATTCGGTCATGGGCAGCTGAAAATGCGGCATGTTTGCGTCGAAATAAATGGAATCTCCGGTGCTGAGATAGTATTCCGTCATGCCGATAATTACGCGGATAGAGCCTTCCAGAACGTAGTTGAACTCCTGCCCGTGGTGCTTCATGATTTCGGGTTTAATTCCCGCCTTAATGTCGACAATCATCGGCTCAAGGTCTCTGCCGTGGTAATCGGTTGCGAGCGAGGTAAAGGCGTATCCGGGATACCGCTCGATAGGCTCGCCCTTCCCTTTATAGCAAACCGAAACGCTTTCGGACTGGGGGTCCTTACCGAGTATCAGAATGGTGGGGTCGATTTCGAGAGCCGACGCTATAGAATAAATAAGACCTATGGTGATGTCCTTTTCACCCGTCTCGAATTCGCGGTAGCTGTCCGCGTCGACGCCGAGCTTGTCCGCAAATTCCTCCATGGTATAGTCGGAAAATTCACGTAAGCTTTTAATTCTTGCACAAATCTGTTTGAGATTATCCATAATAAATTCTCCTTATTTGGTAAGCATATTTTTGGGATACTGCTTGGATTTTTTTCTGAGTTTAAATGTCGTTTCGGGGAAATTTCTTCCGAGGTACTGCCTGAACTCCTCAAACGTCCCGCCCTCTATCGATTCGGGGGTTACGTAAAAACAGACGGCGGTCATCGGATATATGTAAATTATATCCTTCCGGAGCGCGATTTTATCAACGCGGGTCAGCAGAAATTCCTCGCCCGAAACGATATTGTCACCGGCAAAGCTTTCCACTTTGATTTTCACGTTGTCGAAGGTTAGCTTCTGAACGGTTACGCCTCTTTCGACAAATTCCTTCTTAAAGCCGGAACTAGCCGTCCATATGAGAACGCCCGTAGCAATCGCAATAAGCACGGTTATTACCCCGAAAAACGCAAAAAATATCGGATTATACAACGTTATCCAGGTCGCAACCGCGGCGGCGGCAAGCAGGATAATCGCAATCAGCTCGCGTATGCCGAAAAAGCGGCGCAGATAATACAGATTGGTCGCCATGTAAAGCTTTTTCGACACGGTTTGAGTTACGGTGAAATTGTTCTTTAACGCCCGCTCAGCCTCGGCAGCCCGAACGTCGTCGGGATAATCGCCCTCGTAATCGAATTCTTCGCAAACGTTGTCTTCTTTATCGCTCATAGTTTACTTTCGGGGTCGTTGTTAAGCTTGTTTACCGCAATGGCGATAAGCGTAAGTATAATGAGGTTGCCGCCCTCGTTTATCCTTATTTTGAAGAAGTTGGGGTCGGAGGAGTCGGGAATAACGTTCATAACGCACTTGGCGCGGTAATAGACGTCGAACGCCATTTCCGCAAAGCTTCCGATAAGAGCGTATTCGCCGTCGATTTTGTTCTGGTACTGACGGAACTGCTCGTCCTCTTTTTCGAGCTTTAAGGGCGCAATGTCGTAATTGGTGGCGCGTTTTTCGCGCGTCAGGGTAAGCGTGCCGTGGTCGGCGACGGTAATTCTCGCTTCATACGGGCGGAACTCTATTTGCGCAATCTGTATGGCGTCGCGGTTATAGACGAAATATCCTTTTTTAATCTTTGCAATCTTAAACGCGAACTCTCCTATTGCGGAAAAAATCGACGCGTCGTCAAGCGCAGCATATAAATCTTTGGGAATGCGAAAAATCATTTCTCAGCCCTCCTCGTAATTTGTATATTATACTAACTTTCCGCCCGTCTTGTCAATACATAGCGCGAAAGGTTCTCGTATATTAAGTGCTTAATAATTAACTTTTATCGTCAAAATTCCGCTGTCTTTTACAATATTGATTATTTGCACTGTTGAAAAAGACAAATCACTGTGGTATAATTATGTCGCCAAATCAATTTAATAAGCAAACTCATAAGATATATGTTCGGTAGAACTATATCTATCTTTCGCGTATTTACAAATTCTTATGAGTTTTAAATTGGTTTGGCGACTAATGCGAGAATGATATTTTCTACAGGTGTCGTTCTTGCAAAAGAGCGACACTTTTTTTGTAGGAGAACCAATGAAAAAACTTATTATCAAACTCTTAATTTCAATTTGTCTGCTTTGCGCGGTCGCGTTGACCTTTGCCGCATGCAGCGGAAAACAAAAGACCGTCAGTTTTGTCGTCGACGGTGTTGAATTTGCCTCCGTCGAGACTTCCGGCAATAAGGTTATAACTCTTCCGAATAACCCCGAAAAGAGCGGATATGAGTTTGACGGCTGGTATTATGATAACGGTACATGGCAAAGACCATTCACCGAAAACTCTTTATTGCGTGAGCCGCTGACCGTAAACATATCGGTTTACGCCAAATTTTCCGAAATACACATTCACAGTTTGACGCTTCACCCCGCCACCGTTCCGTCTTGCTCGGAACTCGGCAATGAGGCTTATTATACCTGTACTTGCGGCAAATTGTTTACTAATGCACAAGCCACAGTTGAGTTTGCTACAGTTCCAATAATAGACAAAACCGAACATACGCCGTCAGATTGGACTGTTGACAGAAATGCAACATGTACTTTAGACGGCTTAAAACATTCGGAATGTTCCGTTTGCCACAGCACGTTGAAATCAGAAATTCCGGCAACCGGGCATACTTATTCCGATGACTGGATTATCGACAGAAATGCAACATGTACGATAAACGGTTTAAAACATTCGGAATGTTCCGTCTGCCATACTTCATCAAAATCCAAAAGTATTCCCGCAACCGGACATACATATTCCGACGACTGGACAAGCGACGAACACGGTCATTGGCACGTCGCAATTTGCGAACACTCAAATGAAACGACGGTGTTAGAACAACATACCTATGATACCTCTTCAAAGTGTACCGTTTGCCAATATCAAGTTATCACCCCAAGTGATGAAGACTTGTCTAATTTTACCTTTGAACGCTCTTCAAACGCTTTCATACTCACCGGTGTTAAAAATAAAACTGTTACGGAAATTACAATTCCCTCCTATGTAACGGCTATAGGCGCTTATGCTTTTGCATTTTGCAGAAATCTTTCGACTATAAATATTCCGGATGGCGTTATCAATATCGGTTATCGAGCATTTCTTTATTGCAGCAACCTATCAAGCATTTCTCTGCCTGCAAGTTTGATGTCTATAGAGGAAGATATTTTCGACAGTGTTGTGACATTAAAAACCGTTTATTATGCCGGAGACATTTCTGATTGGTGTAAAATATCGGGGCTTCAATGGATATATAGACATGGTGTTTCATTGTTTATTGACGGCGTAAATATAACAAAGTTGTTGGAGATAACCATTCCTTTTGGAGTTACTCGTATAAGCGATTACGCATTTTGTGATTTACCCGAATTATACAAAATTGAGTTGCCATCCAGCATAGTCGAAATCGGCAATTATGCGTTTTCCGGTTGCAGTAGCCTTTCGGATATAGTTATCCCTAACGGTGTTACTGAAATCGGCGATTCTGCATTTTCTGATTGCAGTAGCCTTTCGACTATAGCTATCCCTGATGGCGTTACTGAAATCAGTGATTCTACGTTTAAGGGATGCATTCGTTTGTTAGATATAACTATTCCGGACAGCGTTACAGTTATCGGCAGTGGTGCGTTTTTGGGGTGCAGTCGTCTTGCAACAAGTATAGCCATCCCCAACGGCACCACTGAAATCGGAAATTCTACGTTTGCTGGTTGCAGTAGCCTTTCGACTATAACTATCCCAGACAGCGTTATAGTTATCGGCAGTGGTGCGTTTTCCGGTTGCAGTAGCCTTTTGACTATAACTATCCCAGATAACGTCACAGTTATCGGCGATTATGCGTTTTCCGATTGCAGTGGATTTTCGACTATAGTTATCCCAGATAGCGTTACAGTTATCGGCAGTGGTGCGTTTTGGGGGTGCAGTCGCCTTTCGACAATAATTATCCCAAATGGTGTTACTGAAATAAGCAATTATGCATTTAGCGATTGCGATAATCTGTCAAGCATTACTATTCCAAACAGCGTATCCGTAATTGGCGAACATGCATTTTACGCGTGCAAAAGCCTTTCGACAATAACTCTCCCTGATGGCGTTACTGAAATCGGCGAATGGGCTTTTTCCAACTGCAGTAGCTTATCAAGCATTACTATTCCGGACAGCGTATCCATAATCGGCAAGTGTGTGTTTTGGGGCTGCAGCGTCCTGTCCAGTATAACCATTCCTGAGGCCGTTACCAAAATCAACAACTATACCTTCTGCAAATGCACCAGCCTTTCTACCATAACTATCCCGGACGGAGTAAGAATCATTTGTCAGTATGCTTTTAACGAGTGCAGTGGACTTTCAACCATAACCATTCCTAACAGCGTAATATCAATTGACGAGTATGCGTTTTATAAGTGTAGCAACCTAAGATTTGTTTACTATACAGGTTCTGCGGATGATTGGGAGAACATATACATAGATTCCGAAAACTCCGCCCTAACAAACGCCACTATATACTATAACTGCGACGCAGACCTAACCTAAACGAAAATCAAACGATATACCAGAAACTACTGGCGTTTCGTTGATAATATACCAACTGTTTGGAAAAAGGAGAACACATTATGAAAATTATTGCACTTTGCGGAAAAGGCTCTTCCGGAAAAACAACTACGATAAACAAGTTGATAATAAAAGTATTATCCGAGAATGCCGACAAGATAAAGGTTGTCAAAACCTCAATTCAAGGTTCGACGATTGCCGAATATATTGCCGAGGTAAATAAATATCTTATCGAAGCACCTATTAAAGAATACGTAGAGGACTCTTATATCGTGTTGGAGCTTGACGGTCATTTAATAGGAATAACGACCAGAGGAGATACCGAGTGGTGGCTGAAAGAGAGTTTTAAGCACTTTGACGGTTGCGAATTGTGTTTTTGTGCCGCACGCTCTTCCGGCGGAACGCACACTTATATAGACAAGAAAGCTGCCGACGACTGTCTGATTAAGATAAAGCACGCAAGAGTGGAAGGCTTCCCCGAGAACGAATGTAAGTATTTCTTTAATAGAGCTAACGAGAACAGCGTGGATTTGCTTTATAAAGGATTTAAGCATTTTCTAAACCTTAATTAAATCCGTTTGCGGACATGTTCGCGGGGAACCTCTTTCCCCGCACCCCGCATTTTAAAGTAAGAGGTAAGAGTGAAAAGTGAAGAGGTAACTTGATTGAAAAATCCGCTTTGGTGGGCGGGTGAGGCTACGCGGGACTGGATTGCTTTGTCGCTACGCTCCGCGCAATGACGGAAAACCAACAAAAGACAAAAGCCGCAAACTTGAGCAACATTGTTGCGAGTTTGCGGCGTTACAAGGCTTTTTTTGGTTTCACCAAGCACTTGCAAATCCGAATACGATTTTATCGGCAGATTT
>CAYXBO010000011.1:0-16330 GCA_964463195.1 uncultured Christensenellaceae bacterium
ACGCCGCGAACACGCGATTTCATCGCTTCCGTTCGCGGCTTTTGTCTTTGTTGGTAGTTTTTACACCGTCATTGCGCGGAGCGTAGCGACAAAGCAATCCAAGAATTAAAATAAAAAATCCACAGCTTGGCAGAAAAAGCCTTGCTTTTTTGCCAAATTTCGCTTTGACGCAGAGCGTCAAAATTTCACTTGCGCATCAGCGCAATTTTAGCTCGCACGAAGTGCGAATTTAGCGATAAAATTAGTAAAGGAGAGCCGAATACTCGACTCTCCTTTACTATGATAAGGGGGAAAATTATGAGCTATTTAATGTGTCTTTATATTACATCAGCAAAATACGATTTGCAATAAGTTATAAATATTTTGTCGAAGTAAAAAAATAGTAAATAAGGTTGTGTCTGCGTTGCAGTAAAAATATGAAAAAAGCCTATTTCATCCCGTCCGTCAGGTCTTCAAAAGTTATATTAAGTGTTTTTATAATAAGGATAATATTTGAAAGAGTAGGTTCGGTTTTATTGCATTCCAATTTACTTATCTGCTGTTGTGACGTGTAAAGCAATTGGGCAAATTCACTTTGACTGTAACCGCAATTCAAGCGCTCGCGTTTGAGATTTTCTCCGAAAGTTTTCATAAGTATGCTCCGTATATATTATTTTTATAAGATTTATATTAGACTACAACTCAATAACAGTGTTGTACTACACTAAAAATAGTGTGAAACTATTTAAATCAAAGAAAATCACTCCTCGAAACGACAATGCGATGGAATAAACAACCAATAAAGACAAACGCCGCGAGTTTCAGCAACATAGTTGCAAACTCGCGGCGTTACTTGGCTTTTTTTGGTTCTTTTTTTCTCCCGAAAAAAAGAACGTTTTTACCTACTACTTATAGCTAACTCTGAGAGCTTGCCGTTTTTGCGGGCGCTGTCGATTATGTGTCGGGAAATTATGGTTCCGATAGGTATCAGGAGGAGACCGTTGAGGTCGGAAATATTTCGTTTGGTGGTACGACCCAATAAGAAATCGAAGTTGAGGGTTTCGGGGCTTATGGTTGCGGTATTGGGGCGCTCGGAAAAGAACTGGGGTTGCGGTTCCGGAACGGGTTCGACGGGTGCGGAATAAACCTCGGGTGCCGAAGGGGCTGGGGTATTGACGACGGTTTCCGTGGTTTCGGCTACGGGTTCTGCAGATTGGATGGCGGGCTTCTTTTTGGGCGGAAGCTGCCGACCGGTGTTAAACACGAGCACGCCGTTTGCTGCAACCAGCTTTTGAGGGTGTATCGACAGGTCGTTTATGATAATACGTTTACTCCGTTTATTGCCGTTAAAGGTGTAGTCGGTTACGTTGCCGAGGGACTTTCCTTTTGCGTCGAAGGCTTCTGCACCTATTGCGAGATAGAAGGTAGTTTTGCGGTCGTCGTCTGAGAGCTCGCGCGGTTCGGCAAAAGTCGACACGACGTCGCCGTATCCGTACATATCAGCCGTAGCCAATATGATATCTCCGTCAGGCGACAGGGAAATGAAGTCGGGGGCATACGTGGTTTTGTTGATATGAACGCCGCATACGGTTCCGAAAACGTTTGCCGTATTCAGTGATATTACTTTTTTACCATACAAGTCGGACAGATACATAAAAAACCTCCAAAGGGTATTCAGCGGAATTTCCTGATTTAACATACGCGTGCCGACAAAAAAATATGCTTAAAATTCTTTTGCTTGTTGTCAGTCACGCGCGCGTATGATATACTGTTTAATAAAGAACCGGATACAGTACCGGAGGAAAATAACGTGTTGAAAAAAGGTGTAAAAATCGGTTTATGGATAGCGGGAGTGGCGGTTTTCGTGGTACTCCTGACCGTTGCCGGACTGTTTGATTTACAGATATCTCAGGGTTTATACAACGAAAACTCGTTTTTCGGGTGGTTTTTCGCATATCTCGGCGACGGAATAGGGTATTTCATGATGCTTATTGCCATGGTTATCCTTATAAACTGCACCGACAGACGGGGAGCGAGACCGTATCTATGGTGGATTGCGGCGGCAGGCGTTTTTGCGGCGGTATTCGTCAATTTATATTGGTTTTCCGACGCGTTCTTCAGAGAGGAAATTGCGCACGCCTGGGTGTACGCCGGAGCGATTGCCTTGTTTTTCACGCCGATAATAATTTGGCTTACGGACAAAATCGATAAGGATTTAATGAAAAAGCTTGCGCTTTTCGCTCTTTTTATCATTCTTGTCGTGGGGATTTCGCAGATTATTACGCAAGGGTTAAAGCTTGTTTGGTGCCGTCTCAGGTTCCGCAATATGGTGGACGGAGCGGGCTTCACGCCCTGGTGGCATCCCAATCTTTCCAAGGCGGGCAGGGAATATCTCGTGGCGGCGGGCAGTTATCTGCCGGAAGACGCCTTCAAGTCTTTCCCGTCGGGACACACGGCATCGGCGGCAACGCTGTTCTCTTTGATAATTCTTCCTTATATATTTAAGGAAAAGATGCCGAAGTGGGGCGTTATAGCGTGCTACGTAATTCCGTGGGCGGTTACGGCAATCATTGCGCTGTCGAGAATTGTCAACGGCGCGCACTTTCTGTCGGACGTAACCTTCGGAGCGATGTCTGCGATTTTCGCGGCAATAGCGTCTAAAATAGCAATAGTGGAGTTCTTCAGAAGAAAGAATAAAAGAGAAGAAGTAGTCGAGGAATAGGGCGTTATGGAAGACCTGACGATGTATCAATATTTCAAAAAACACGGCATTGACGTTGCGCCGAAGGAGACGAAGCTCATTTTTATGGGCGAAAAAATCGACGCATACCGTCTTTTGCAGCACGTCGACCAGGTTGCGAGCTTTCTCGTTTCTTTCGGAGTAAAGACGGGGGAAGCGGTCGGAGTATGTTTGCCGAACATACCTCAAGCGGTCGCCGCGGTTTACGGTATAAATAAGATAGGAGCGATTGTCAACGCCATTCATCCGTTAATCAGCACCAAGGCGTTGGTTGCGGCTCTCAACAAAACCGGTTCCCGCATAGTGTTTTTGCTGGACAGAATGGTGGCGAAGCACGAAGCCGAGCTGCATAAAAACGGCATAGTCATAGTGAGCTGCCGCATGTCCGATTTCGTTTCGGGAATTAAAGGAATGGCGATGAAGCTTACCGAACCCGGAAAAAACAACTTTATTACCGAATATAACGATATTTTCTCGAGAAGAGCAAGGGTTGAGGTGGCAACCGACCCCGACGCTCCCGCGGTTTATCTCCACAGCGGCGGCACGGAAGCCGACCCGAAAACCGTGGTTTTAAGCAGTCGCGCCTTTAATTCTCTTGCGGACAACGTCATCGAAACCGAATGCGGCGAAAGGGGATACAGCATCGACGATACCATGCTTATGGTGCTGCCGATTTTTCACGGCTTCGGACTGGGCGTTTCCCTTCATACCATAGTTTCGCACGCAAAGCTGGTGCTCATGCCGAGGTTCGACGCAACCAAGGCGGTCAAGCTCATTAAAAAATATAAGGTATCTTTCCTTGCGGGAATTCCGCAGATGTTTGAAAAAATGCTGAACGAAAGGGCGTTCGACGGCGAATATCTTTCCTCTTTGAAATACGTTTTCTGCGGCGGGGACAAGCTGTCTTCGGATTTGAAGCAAAAATTCGACGAGGTTCTCAGGAAAAACGGCTCTCAGGCGGAAATCCTCGAGGGGTACGGATTGACGGAGGTTACGACGGTCGTCAGCGTAAACCGTCCCGGCGAGTGCAAAGCCGGAAGTCAGGGTCCCGCGATGGTCGGCGGCGAAATGATGATTGTGGACGATGCAATGAACGAGGTTCCGAGAGGAACGGTCGGCGAAATTCTTGTGACAAGCTCCGCAAACATGATAGGGTATCTCAACGACGAGGAAGCGACGAAGCGTTGTTTTATAGAAAAAAACGGCAAAAAGTTCGTAAAAACCGGCGATTTGGGTTATATGGACGAGGACGGCTATCTGTACTTTAAGGACAGAAAAAAGCGTCTTATCAAAATCAGCGGCGTGAGCATTTTCCCGAGCGAGGTGGAGCAGATTGTCGAATCCATGAGAGAGGTTGACGCGGCGTGCGTAACCCCGACTACCGTAAACGGCAAGCCCGCGACGAGATTGAGCATCGTGCTTAATTCCAAATTCCGCTGGTCGCCGCTGATTGAGCAGAGGATTAAAGACAACATTCTTGCCAACACCATAAAGTACGCCGTTCCGAGAGAAATCAAAGTCGTAAAGTCCTTGCCGCGCACGATTGTAGGCAAAGTTGACTATAAAAAAGTATAAAAACAATAGATTTTTCGGCGATTTATAAAAAAAGGGTATTGTCAAACCAAAAATTTAAGGTTATAATGTAATTACGGTGTAAGTCAACGCTTGCCCGAATAACAGTAACCCGTAGCCTATCTCATTGAACACAACACATTTTATTATGGGCAAACTCGCGGTCGATACTTCCGATGAGAGTGTCTATGGGTAAGAGGCGAAAAATGAGGATTACCGACGTCAAAATCAAGCTGCTTACAAGAGATGACAGTAAACTTCGCGCAGTAGCAAGCATTACCATAGACGGCGAGTTTGTCGTTCACGACCTGAAGGTTATAGAAGGAACCGACGGTTTGTTTATCGTGATGCCGAGCAGGAAAACTCCCGACGGGCAATATAAAGATATTGCGCATCCGCTGAAGACCGAAGTAAGAGAACAAATCAAAGACGCGGTTCTTGCGGCGTACGCCGTGGCGAAAGCCGAATAATCGGGAAAACTGATTTTTACGAGAAAGAAAAAACGATGTCGGACGACGGTTCCGGCAAGAGCAATGCAGACTGTTTTCAGGCTCCGCTAAGGTAAGCGGAGCCGTTTTTTTGCACTTTGAGCAACTTACGGCATATTATAGAAATATGTCGGTTTTAGAAAAGTTTCGGAAATATCATCTCATAGGTATCGGCGGCGTGTCGATGTCGGCAATAGCAAAATTCCTGTTGAAAATGGGAAAAGAGGTCAGCGGCTCCGACCGCGTTTTCGGTGAGGAAATGGTAAATCTCACCGAAATGGGGGTCAGATGCTGGGGC
This sequence comes from uncultured Christensenellaceae bacterium, assembly GCA_964463195.1. Taxonomy (GTDB): domain Bacteria; phylum Bacillota; class Clostridia; order Christensenellales; family DTU072; genus CAYXBO01. Next base: position 5,078 of record CAYXBO010000011.1, read on the forward strand.
GGAAACTCTCCGGATAGCGTGCCCGATGACGCAATCGTAATTTACACGGCTGCAATAGCCGACGATAACGAGGAGCTGAAAACCGTGCGGCTCCGCGGGCAGACCGCCGTCGAGCGGCAGTATTTTCTGGCGGAAATAGAGAAGCTGTTTCCGATAAGGATTGCCGTTGCGGGAACCCACGGAAAGACTACGGTAACGTCCATGATTGCGTCCGTTCTGAAGACGGCGGGCGCGCAGTTTACGGCGCACATCGGCGGCTACCCTGTCGGCGGAGACAATCTCATATATGCGGGACGGAACATATTTCTGACGGAGGCATGCGAATATAACAGAAGCTTCCTGTCTCTCAGTCCCACGCACGTCGTCGTGACAAACGTCGAAATGGACCATCCGGACACTTACAAAAACGTTTCCGAGCTTTACGCCGCATTCGACAGCTTTATCAATAAAAAAAGCGTGGAAATGCGGTTTATTAACGAGAAAAGCGCATACCGTCATACGCTCACTTTCACATCTTATCAGATGCACACCTTTGCAGGTGTAAATGGGAACACGAGAGCAGAGAGTATTTTGAAGGGAGAGGACGGAACGTATAACTTTAGAATAATCTCGGATAATGCGGAATTCAGAGTAAACCTCGCGGTTTCCGGAAAGGTAAATATAGAAAACGCTCTTGCCGCCGCGGCGGTAACCCTCTCTTTGGGTATTCCCGCCGACAAGGTAAAAGAGGGATTGGAAAGCTTCATGGGCGTTAAACGGCGGTTCGAGAAAAAGGGAACGGTCAACGGAGCCGCGGTTTTCGTCGATTACGCGCACCACCCGACGGAGATACGCGCGGCTGTGGAAACCGCAAGGGACTTAACCGATAAACGGCTTATTGTAGTGTTCCAGCCGCATACGTATTCCAGAACGGCGTGTCTTCTCAATTCTTTTGTAACGGCGTTCCGCGGCGCGGACAGGCTCTATATAACAGCCAGCTACAGCGCAAGAGAAAAGGAAAGCGCGGGGCTTACCGCTTACGACCTCTACCGCGAAATCGTTAAGCAGGAAATGTATTGCAGCTATTACCAGCACCTGCTGCCCCTTGCCCGCGCTATCGACGCGGAGGTCTCAAAAGGTGATACCGTCCTGATTTTGGGCGCAGGTGACGTGGTCACTCTTGCAGATTTAATTTGCGAGTGATTGTTGTTCTTTTTTCTGCGAAGAAAAAAGAACCAAAAAAGACGGTGTGACGCCGCAAACTCACAACTTCGTTGTTCAAGTTTGCGGCTTTTGTTTCGTTTTGTGTTTCCGATATAGACATAACTCCGATATTGTATTATAATAATGTTGAAAATGATAAGAGCAGGAGAATGTTTATGGCGGAGATGAGAAAAAGAGCGAAAACAGGAATAATAGTCGTTATCGTTATCGCGGTTATTCTGGTTGCCGCTGTCGGCGGTTATTTTATTTATAAAAAATCTTCGGGAAAGACGTTGACGCTTGACCGTTCCAAGGGTGCTATAGCTGCCGACAGGGTTGAAAAGGCACAGTACACGCCTGATATCGACGCGTATTTGCAGGCAAACCCGTCGGATACGGGTGCCCGTACACTTTCCGCCGGATTAGCTACGGAAGATTTCAATGAGATTATCGATAAGTATGCCAAAGTCGAAAACTATGCCGGTGCGGGGAAATATTTGGGATACGATATTTACGAAATCAAAAACGAAATAAAATTCGTGGTGGAAAACGTGCCCGCCTTCAATCAATGGTTCAGAATGCCGGGGATGAGAGAAGCCGAAGGGTTTATTTCCATTCCTTATTACGAGGGCTGGGCGTACTATCTCGAAATGGATGAAGCTACGTCGGCGCTGTCAATCACGAGAGTGTGCTTTGCAACGAGGAGTCGTTATTTGGATTTTGATAAAAGAAAGACAGTGGAATACTATAAGGACGGTTCGTCATTCCTTCAGTATGAAATAATGAAAACCAATTATCTTAAAACAGATACGGATGAAATCGTCGAATGCTATATTTATTCCGTCGGAGTAGATAACGTAAATCCTCCGGTACCGTTGGAGACGGATACGTCAAGCGGTTACTATAATGAAAACACAAAAGATTATTATCCGTTTGAATTCCAGTATTTAAGAAACGTAAAAGACAAGTCAATGGTCAAATATCATATTACGACTGCGCAAAGATACAGTGCTAATGAATCCTTTGACGAAGGCGGAATGGATATAAGAGGGTTAAATCCTTACGGTGTGCGCAGGGAATTTATGATTGTAAACTATGACGGGTATCAGGATATTAACGTTACCGAAATCGACCAGAAATTCGCAACTCTCAGCCGTCCGTGGGATAACGGAGAGGTTGACTTCGACGTAAACGACGGAAATATTCAACTTTTACTCGATACGATAGGGTACAAAGAAGACGTTTCCTCCCTTGACGCAGAACAGCTGACGGACAAAATTTCCAAGCATATCATCGATAATTTTGAGATAAAAAACGACTGGGCTAAAATATATGAGGAACAACATTACGCCGTAACCGTCGACGCACTTCACGGCGCGTTTTACGGTAAGGATATCTGGATTTCGTACCTCCATACCTACGTTTCCTGCCGAGGACACCGTCAGGACGAAGTGGAATTCGACGCTCACGCCGACGTATACGATATTGAGAAATTCGACCTCGGGAAAGAATATTCACTCAGTATGGCGTTGAAATCCCGCGAAAGCGGAAAGCTTTATATTCTGGCAACCGACTATAATGAGTTGGAACAAGTTCGATATAACGGTGGATACGAATATTATTACAGATTATCGGCGTCAATAGACTTAGCCTCCGAGCTTATCGTTGTCGACGAAGACGGAACCTACGACGTCGTTTGCGTGCTGACGGTCAGAGAAGACGGTGAGGATGTGGTTTTGGTTGACTCTCTCGAAGCGGCGTTTATGAGACAATATTACGGACTCGTTATTCCGGACAGTGTCGACGACAACGGAACGGTGCACAAATATTCTGTAACCGGAACCGGAGGGAAGCTGGTAATAACGGTTTCGAGCGATTGAGAGAATGCGCTGCTGCGCTGCGCAATGAAATTGCAACTCCGTTGCAGTGAATAACGCTGTATGCGGAGCAAACAATACGCTTGCATTTTTCAGGCGGTTTTGCTATTATATATAATATGAATATTTTAAGAGCCACCGGCAACAGAGAACTTGTATCTTCCGTAGAAGATTACAAAGACAGCGGAGTCAAGGTCAAAATAAGGCACGTTATGCCTACGCGCACAGACGTCGATATGTACCGCGGAAAATTCGATACCAAATATCCCATCGCTCCGTGCTGTATGGCAACCGCGTACGTTTCCGAAGATTCGGAGGAGCTGGGTCTTAAGCAGGGTGCGACGGTTCTTCTCAATCCTTATATAGTTTCGGACAGCCTCGATAAAAAGATTTACGGCGTAAATACCGACGGCTTTTTGCGCGATTTTATTACCGTTGACGAAAATAATATCATTCAGATTCCCGAGGAAATCGACGCGGAAGACGTTATTTTTGCCGATTACGTGGGTATGGCGATTGCCGCATTCACCAAAATGAACGTAACCCGCGGCGATTACATTGCCATAATCGGCGGCGGCGTCGTTTCTCTGATTGCCGCGCAGCTTGCGGTTTACTATCAGATGGTGCCGATTTTTATCGATTCCGACGCAAGAAGCATCGCGCTTGCCAAGCAGTGCGGAGTTTTTTATACGGTGAATACCCGCGACGAGGACCCGAAAATCAGAACTCTGGAAATTACCGGCGGCAGAATGGCGGAGCATACTCTTATGGAAGCGAGAACCAGCGTCGTTCCGCATTTCGCGTTTTCGCTCGCCGCAAACGAAGCCGACGCGGTTATCATCGCCCCGCACGGAAATTACGTCAAGCTGGAGACCGATTTGTTCCCGATTTGTCAGAAAAATCTTAGGGTCTTCGGAGTGTCCGAAGCCGAAGCCGATTTCAATTCCGCCGTAAACATAATGGCGCAGGGCGTGTTGAATTTTGAAAATTATATTGATAAACAGGTTCCTTTCGACGAGGCGGCGACGCTGTTTGCGGAGCTTGACGAAAATCCTCTTCAGTACGTTGCGCCGATTATTGTAGTTACCAAGTAAAAATCCGAATTCCGTCAATAATATTTTTATCAGATAATATAAAAGCTCTCGGGGGATACTCTCGGGAGCTTTATCGGTTTTTGATTATATTTTACAAGATTAGGCTTGAGTTTAATGGTATTATAACGGTATGAAAAGAGAAACGCGCACAGTTTATTATGACGAGGAGTTGCAAATCGAAGCCTACCGTTTCGAGGGAATAATGCAACCGTTTCCTATTCATTTTCACAGCTATTACGTTATCGGCTTTATTGAAAGCGGCAGCCGTTTTCTGACCTGCGAAAGCGTTGATTACGCCGTCGGAATAGGCGACGTATTGCTGTTTAATCCTAAGGATAATCACGCCTGCGCGCAAGCCGACAACGGAACGCTCGACTACAGGGCGTTTAATATCAAAGCCGAAGTTATGAATAAGCTCGTAAAGGAAATTACGGGGCGGCAATTTACTTTGAAATTCAATAAAAACGTAATACGGAATAACGAGCTGTTTTTAACGTTGCGTAAGTTACACGAAACGATAATTCGCGGCAATAAAGAATTTGAAAAGGAAGAATTGCTTTTGTTTGCCGTCGAGCAGCTCATTCGGGAATACGGCGAGCCGTTTGACAATTCCCTTCCGGAGCATAACGTTGAAACAGAAAAAGCCTGCTCTTATATGCAACGGAATTTTGCGGAGAATATTTCTCTCGGCAAACTGTGTGAGGTTGCAGCATTGAGCAAGGCAACGCTCATTCGCGCTTTTGCAAAAACGAAGGGAATAAGCCCGTACAGGTATTTGGAAAATATAAGACTCGGCGAGGCGAAAAAACTCCTGGAGAAGGGGGCAACGCCCGTTGATGCGGCGTTTTCGACCGGTTTTTCCGACCAGTCGCATTTTACCAATTTTTTTAAGGATTATATAGGTTTAACTCCCGGGCAGTACGGTGAGATATTCAAACCGAAAACAAGGAATAAATAAAAATGGAAAAGGAAAATCTTAAATGCGTAATGGTAATCGACGGAGCTTTACCGCACGGTGTAATAGCCAACACAGCGGCGGTTATGGGAATTACGTTAGGTAAACGCATGCCGTCGGTAGTGGGACGTACGGTAACGGACAGGGACGGAACGGAGCACTCGGGGATTATAGAGTTTCCGGTTCCGATACTGGCGGGAAGTAAAGAATTTATAAACTCGTTACGGCAAAGACTGAATAGCGCCGATTTTAACGATATCGTTACGGTTGATTTTTCGGACTTAGCTCAGGGGTGTAAAACTTATACGGAATATATCGGTAAGATGGCGGAGACCCCGGGCAGAGACCTTACCTATCTGGGTGTGGCAATTTGCGGAAACAAAAAGAAAATAAATAAATTGACGGGGAATCTTCCCTTACTTAAATAATCGGTAACTTAAAATACCCCCGGAATAATCCGCGCGAGCGCTAACCCCGCTATAAACGACACGACGTTTGCCACAAGCGCATACAGTATGCACCTGCCTACCGGCATGTAATCGGATTTCCTTTTGGCGGAGGGCGCTCCGTATACGTTGTACGGGTTGTACGCCCAAGTCGGTTCCGGTTCCGGCACGTAGCGGCGGCGGAATATCACGGCGTACGCAACGGCTTCTATGACGAACACGGCAAGCTCCAATGGGACGAACAAAAACATTATATCAAAATAACCCACGCCACGGAAATATGCGTAAACGTTGAGCGCAAGGTTAAGGAGCGTTTGCGTAATAACGTTTACGACGGTTACGGAAATGATTTGCTTCTTTGTCTGCAACCTGAATAGCAATGCAATACCGAGTTCAATTATAACGGTTGCGATTATTCTTACGAACAGGGAAACTATTTCCCAGGTATAGTCGTAGTTTTTGCGGACTTCCAACGACGCTTCCGACTGAGAGACGGAAACGGCGTTATCTGTCAGAGTTACGCTGAAATAGCTGTGAAACGCATATCTTAAGCAAGTGCCGCTCGATACGAAGGTTTGCGTTTCCGGAAAATAAAGCAGGATTTTGAATTCGGTCGGAGGGTAGTACCGCCAGGAGATTTCTTCTGTTAAGCTTAAATTCCAGTGCTCCTGCAGGTAATAGTATCCGTCGGGGTCGGAGTATTCTACGAACGCTTTCCATATTGAATCTTCATCCGCGTCGTGACGCTCACGTTCCGGGTCGTAAGGATGATGAGGGCCGCTGAATTGTTCGTAGGAAAGTAACGTGCCGTAGCAGACTCTTCCGTCTAAGTTTTCAACGGTGACGGTAACGGCAGGCTTCGGACCCATGTCGGCGTGCGCGGGCTCGGTTGAGACTATTCCGCATAAACAAGCAAAAAGAGTGAGGAGAAAAAGCAGAACGGACACAATTAAGTTTTTACTTTTTCTGTTCGTATTCATAACGCTTATATTGTAAGTATAACATATATATCAAATTAGTCAATAATTACTGTTTCAGCCTGAAAAACAAGTACCCAACGAAGACGAAAGCCGCAAACTTGAGCAATGTAATTGCGAGTTTGCGGCTTAACAGCGTCTTTTTTGCGTACTTTTTCTTCGCAGAAAAAAGTACAAATTAAACGTTTTTAAGATACTCAAAAAATTTATTCGGTGTTTCGGCGACGAAGTCGGCGCCGTAGGCGCCTTCCGGAGCGGTTCTGCCCCAGGCGGCGAAGACGGCGGGCATTCCGCAGTTTTTACCGCAACCGACGTCGTAAGCACTGTCGCCGATTATTACCGCGCGGGAGGCGTCGGAGCCTATTTTCTCTAAAAGAACCTCGGCGGCGCGTCTGTCCGGCTTGGCGTATCGGCAGTCGTCCGCAGTCTGAACCGCGTCGAAATAGCGGAAAAGGTCGAATTTTCTGAGTCCTATATCCGTCGTCCGTCTCTTTCTCGAGGTGAGAACGGCGAGTTTATATCCTTCTGCTTTAAGCTTTGCCAAGAGCTCTGGGATTCCGTCGAAGCATTCGATTCCCTTTTCAAAAATGCTGTGGTGATAATCTCTGTAGCATGCGACCAATTCGTCGAGGGGAGCGTTTAGGCCGTATTCCTTCTTGTATTTTCCCATGATATCCACCAGTAAACCGCCGAAATCGGAGAGCAGCTTTTCGTCCGACACGCTTTCCACGCCGTAACGGGTAAGAGTATAGCGGAAGCTTTCGAGGATAACGCGGTCTGTGCCTATAAGGGTTCCGTCGAAATCGAATAGAACGGTGTCGGTATGTCCGCGCTGAAAAGAGGGGTTTTTATCAGGATTTCCGTTGTGAATTTCTGTCATTTCCGTTTAGCTCCGGTAGGCGTTTTTACATAATAATCATAAGTTTTTCCTGCCTTAATGTCAACAGCCGCAGCATATTCTTCGGGTAACAGGCGTAAATTCTATTATTCCTCGAAAAATCGTTTGACTAATCCCGTACAGTCGTGTATAATCTTTATACATTATTAACTTAAAGAGGCGATAAAAATGAAAGAAAACATTCATCCCGAATACAGAGTAGTACCTTGTCAGTGCGCTTGCGGCGCAACCTTCGACGTCGGAACGACCAAAAAGGTCGATTCGATGAAAGTCGATATCTGCAATCAATGCCACCCGTTCTACAGCGGTAAGCAGAAGATAATCGACGCAGGCGGAAGAGTTGATAAATTCAACAAGCGGTTCAACAGAGGCAACAAGGCTTGATTATTACTCAGAAAATAATCCGATACCAACCGAAATGCAATCGCTTCTTCTCAGGACGCGGTTGCATTTTTGTATAACGAGGTTAAATTGTCCAGAAAATTCTGCTCCGATATCGGGGGACAGGCGGTTATAGAAGGCGTTATGATGCGCGGCAAGTCCGTCGCGGCAACCGCCGTCCGCAATCCGGAAGGTAAAATCGAGATAGAATCCGAGCGTTTTAAACCGTTTGCCGAGCGCAGCGTTCTGTTCAGAATTCCTTTCGTACGCGGGGTGCTGTCCTTCGGGCTCAATATGGTGGACGGTATCAAATATCTGACCCGAGCCGGAGAGGTTTTTGCGGGCGGAGACGTTGAACCGACCAAGACCGAAAAGTGGTTCTCGGAAAAGCTCGGAGTGGACGTGTTGAGCGTCGTTATGGGGATTTCGGCAATACTCGGCGTGCTCCTCGCTCTGGCGCTTTTCGTGTTTCTGCCGCAGCTTATTACCACGGCAATCTTCAGAGCGGCGGCGCTTCCTATGGGAGTTGACGCCGGGTTCGGAATACGCGTTGCCTACAACGCCATAGCCGGCGTTTTAAGAATGATAATATTCCTCCTGTATCTGGCAGGCATTTCGCTCATGAAGGACGTAAAACGCCTGTTCAAGTACCACGGAGCCGAGCATAAAACCATATCGTGTTTTGAAAAAGGGCTCGATATGACGGTTGAGAACGCAAGGAAAATGACCACCGTCCACGAGAGATGCGGGACGACCTTCATGTTTCTCGTCATGCTCATATCGATACTGTTCTTTATGCTGTTTCCCGTCGATATGCTGCCGAGCGTGGGGGCTGTCGGGAACTTCTTCGTAAGACTAGCCGTACGTATCGCCTGTATCCCGATTATTGCGGGAGTTTCTTACGAGGTTCTGAAGTGGACGGCAAGATACGATAACGTATTTACCAAAATTGTCAAAGCCCCCGGACTTTGGCTTCAGAAGCTGACGACCAAGGAACCGGACGACGATATGCTCGAGGTAGCAATCGCGGCGTTTACGACCGTCAAAAACATGCAGGAGGACGAGAGTATAGAAACTACCTGTTTCGATACCTCGAAGTCCGTGAAAACCGTAAAATCAACCCTCCTCTCAATACTCGGCAAGAACAAGGAGACCGAAATTGAGGTGCTCATGATGGACGTTTTGGGAGCCCAAACCCGCACGGAATTGTACGACGGGCGCAAGGTTTCGGAACAACAGGTAAGATGCATGAAAGAGGCGGCAAAGAAGATGAAGAAGAGCGTTCCCGTGCAGTACGCAAGCGGGAAGACGGTCTTTTACGGACGGGAATTCACCTGCGACCAAAGGGCGCTTATCCCCCGTCTCGACACCGAAATACTCGCCGACGAGGCGGTGAAAACGGTAAAGGAAAAAAAGAAAGAAGTAGACGATTTGCGCGTTCTCGAGCTCTGCACGGGCTCGGGTATTGTGGCGATAACGGTAGCTCTCGAGTGCGGGGTGAAGGTGACCGCCACCGACGTTTCGGCGGACGCGTTGTCGCTTGCAAAGGAAAACGCCGGCAAGCTCGGCGCGGAGGCGGATATAGATTTCAGGGGCGGCAATATGTTCTCCGCTGTAAAGCGTGAGAAGAAATACGACGTCATCATCTGCAATCCTCCGTACGTCGCCGAGGCGGATATGAAAACGCTGGACAGACAGGTTCTCGATTACGAGCCCCGCCTTGCGTTGTACGGCGGCTACGACGGTCTCGACTTCTACAGAGTTCTTGCAGAAAACGCCGAAAGGTTTCTGCAGGGCGGAGGGGTTATGCTCCTTGAGGTCGGCGACACTCAGGCGGACGAGGTGGAAAGGATGTTCGAGGGTTACACCGTAGAAAGAATAAAGGATTTGAATACGCCTCCCGTTGACAGGGTTCTTAAAATCGTCAACCCAAGACCGCGTGAAAAAGAGGAAGATATAAATGTTTGAAAGACTTAAAAGAATGCTCGAGAGATACGAGGAGCTGTCGGCGTCGCTCGCTTCCCCAGACACCCTGTCCGATATGGCGAGGTGGAAAAAGGAGGTTAAGGAGCACAGCGCGCTGGAGCCCGCGGTTACGGCGTACAAGGATTATCTGAAGGGAGAGGCGGAGCTCGCTTCCCTCAAGGAGATGATGTCCGACCCCGAGATGAAGGAGCTTGCGGAGCAGGAGTATTTCGCCGAGAAGGACGCGCTTTCCAAAATGGAAGAGCAGCTCAAAATTCTGTTGCTTCCCAAAGACCCTCTTGACGGCTCCAACGTCATCGTGGAAATAAGAGGGGGCGCCGGCGGCGAGGAAGCCAGCCTGTTTGCCGCGGAGCTCATGCGCATGTATAAGCTTCTTGCCGAAAAGGAGCATTGGAAGGTGGAGGATATCGACGTAAACGAAACCGAGCTCGGGGGCATAAAAGAGGCAGTCTTTATGCTGAAGGGCAAGGACGTTTATTCCAAAATGAAGTACGAAAGCGGCGTTCACCGCGTGCAGAGGGTGCCGGAAACGGAGTCGCAGGGAAGAGTTCATACCTCGACGGTTACCGTTGCCGTGCTTCCAGAAGCGGAGGACGTGGACGTCGAGATAAACGAAAAGGATTTGCGTATCGACACCTACCGCGCAGGCGGCAAGGGCGGTCAGAACGTCAATAAAGTGGAATCCGCAATCCGTATTACCCATATCCCCACGGGAATGGTGGTTCAGTGTCAGGACGAGAGAAGCCAGTTGAAAAATAAGGACAAGGCTATGGCCGTTCTTAAATCGAGACTGTACGACTTCTATCAGAGCGCCAAAGACAAGGAATACGCCGAAAACAGAAAAGCGCAGGTGGGTACCGGCGACAGAAGCGAGAGAATAAGAACCTACAACTATCCGCAGGGGAGAGTTACCGACCACAGAATAGGCATGACTCTCTATTCGCTTCCCGCGTTTTTAAACGGAGATATGGAAGAAATGCTGGAGGCGTTAAGGCTTACGGCGCAAAACGAAAAGCTCCAGAAAATCGGAGACTGAGAGCGGGCGGAGCTGAGCAGATACCGTTCCTTGCAATGACGTTCTATCTGAGAAATCGGACATTTTAAAGCAATAGATAAAAAGGAGACAGTTATGGATAAAAAATTATTCGGCGATAACGTGTACTACGACGGCAAACGCCATATCATAATGGAACACACCTTCCATTACGACCTTCAGGACGTTGCGGAGCCGCATCTGTTCAGACAGTTTTTCGGACACGGGCAGATTCCCAAAATCGCCTTCAACTTCCGTAACGTGCCGATGGTTACCCCGAAAGAAATCTGGATAACCGACACTACCTTCCGCGACGGACAGCAGTCCCGCGCGCCGTACACCGCCAAACAGATTGTCGATATTTATTCGATGCTCCACCGCCTTGGCGGCAAAAAGGGTATTATCCGCGCCAGCGAGTTCTTCC
>CAYXBO010000012.1:0-15392 GCA_964463195.1 uncultured Christensenellaceae bacterium
GATAAACAAATTCTGCAACTTCACCGAGAAGTACACTCTGAAGGAAACCGACAAAGCCGTCTATCAGGCAATGGAAGCCCTCGTTCACAACCTCAACACCATGCACAGCCGTGCCGGTGCGCAGACGCCGTTTTCTTCGATAAACTACGGTATGGATACCACCCCCGAAGGAAGAATGGTCATCAAAAATATCATGCTCGCCATGGAAGCAGGCTTAGGCTTCGGCGAAACGCCTATCTTCCCGATTAACATCTTCCGCGTCAAAGAGGGCATCAACTACAACCCCGGCGACCCCAACTACGACCTCTTCAAGCTTGCGTGCAGAGTGTCCGCTAAAAGACTGTTCCCCAACTTCTCGTTCGTGGACGCACCGTTCAACCTCCAGTATTATAAAGAGGGACATCCGGAAACCGAAATCTCTTATATGGGATGCCGTACCCGCGTTATCGGTAACGTGTACGACCCCTCAAGAGAGATTACCTTCGGACGCGGAAACCTCTCCTTTACCTCAATCAACCTGCCGAGAATCGGTATCAACGCCAAGGGAAATATCGAGTGGTTCTTCGACGAGCTCCAGAGAAAAATGGATTTGGTCTTGAAGCAGCTTCTCGACCGTTTCAAAATTCAGTGCGCAAAGAAAGTCAAGAACTATCCCTTCCTTATGGGACAGGGCGTGTGGATTGATTCCGAAAAGCTCGGACCCGAAGACAATATCGGTGAGATACTCAAACACGGTTCGCTGTCCATAGGCTTCATCGGTCTTGCCGAAACCTTGGTTGCCTTGACCGGTAAACACCACGGCGAAAGCGAAGAGTCCAAAAACCTCGGCTTGGAAATCGTTACCTTCATGCGCCACTACTGCGACAGAAAGGCAAAGGAATTAAAGCTCAACGTTACCTTGCTCGCCACCCCAGCGGAAGGTCTGTCCGGACGTTTCGTCAAAATCGACAGAAAGAAGTACGGCGTTATCCCCGGAGTTACCGACAGAGATTATTACACCAACAGCTTCCACGTTCCGGTCTACTACGATATCGGCGCCTACGAGAAGATTAAAATCGAAGCTCCTTACCATGCGCTCACCAACGCGGGTCACATTTCCTACGTCGAGCTCGACGGCGATACCTGCAACAACGTCGAAGCGTTTGAAAGCGTGGTTCGCTGCATGAAAGAAGCGGGGATAGGTTACGGCTCCATCAACCACCCCGTAGACCGCGACCCCGTGTGCGGTTACAACGGAATAATCGACGACGAGTGCCCCAAGTGCGGTCGCCACGAAGGAGACGGCAATAAGAACTTTGAACGTATCCGCCGCATCACCGGCTACCTCGTCGGCACGCTCGACAACTTCAATAACGGTAAACGCGCCGAAGAACGCGACCGCGTCAAGCACAGCCTTAAATAATATGGATACACTGGAAAATACAGTGATAAGAGTTGCCGGTGTTGTCGGAGGTTCTATAACCGACGGCCCCGGCATTCGTTATACTCTTTTCGTGCAGGGCTGCCCCCACCACTGCCCCGGCTGCCACAATCCCGAAACCCACGACCCGAAGGGCGGCAAAGAGATTGCGGCAACGGATATTCTCAAGGATATAAACAGCAGCCCGCTGACGAAGGGCGTAACCTTTTCCGGCGGCGAACCGTTTGCCCAGGCGGCAGAGCTTGCAGTCCTCGGAAAAGCAATCAAGGACTGCGGCAAGGAGCTCGCCGTATACAGCGGCTATACCTTCGAGCAGCTTATTTCCATGAACGACGAAGGCGTCGACGCGCTCTTAAATGTCGCCGACGTCCTTATCGACGGGCGCTTCATGCTCGAACAGAGAACCCTCGCCATCCCCTTTATGGGCAGCCGCAATCAGCGCATCTTGAACCTCCCCGAAAGCCTCAAAGCCTCCGCCCCCGTTTTAGAAACCTCCGAGCGCTGGCACCCGATTAAATACTGATTATCCGAATTAGAGCCGATATTTAAAAAGGTTTGTCTATTAAAACACTTGAAGCGAGTGTTTTGTTATGATATAATCATGTCACATTTAGATTGTAGATTTCCGTCGAATTTTTGAATTTTTTTATGCGAAGCCGCAGTCTGAGATAAAATAAGGAATACTAAAGATATGACTGAGTCTAAGAAGAAAGAATTGGTAATCGAACTGGACAGTTCTTGGGTGTTGAAACATCGTAACGACGATGTGTTACCTATCGCTACTCTTAAAGCCGAATTATCGAAAGATAAAAATCTTATCATAAAAGAATCTTCGTTTACGACAATGACGGTTGTTTATAGCGAACAAACCGTTGATAGCAATACTTTGGAGAATTTGGTAGTGCGCCTTTTAGAAAGCCGCTATCCCGATGATAAAACCGGCGACGTTATATCTTTTCATACAGTTACTGCCGACGATAAAGACCAAACCGACAGGAAAGTCGAAAAATCCGAATCCCCTAATAATGCGGATAATCCTGAGAGAGGAGAGGAGGATTTAATCAAACAGATAAGACGTCAAATGGAATGTCTAGAAGGACGTGAAAATGGCGATTCGCATAAAGACGGCACCAGTGCGACAGACGAAATAAATCAACTCGTAGGTGCTGTTGAGTTCAAGGCTTTGGCAAAAGAAATCATCGGCATTGCCGATGAAATCAAACGGACAGATACTCGCGAAGTGTTTACCAATCAGTGCTATCTTTTTTCAATTGGCGACGGATGCGGTTTAACGACATATTTGGAGCTTCTTGCGAAGTTGATTGCAGAGGAAAAGCTCTGTGATATGGCTTCTCGTCCGGTAAGAGAAGAACGACTTGGAGCGTATCGGGAAAGCTCAGAGCCGTTCGAAAATGCGAGCAGTGCGCTCCGCAATGGAAACTCTAAAAATTTCAAAGTGCTTTGCGTCGATATCAGCGAATGGATGGATAGGACTGATAATCGCTTCTTCAGACAATTTATGAGGATGGTAGAAAAGCATTCTGACGAGTTTATCGTAGTGTTCCGAATTCCGTTCGTGGATAAAGATATTCTTTCCAGAATAAAGTATTCTCTATCCGATTTATTGAGCGTTAAGACGGTGTCGTTTCCTCCGTTTAGTCAGGATGAAATAAAGATATGTGCGGAAGCAGAATTAAAACGGTACAATTTTACAGTTGTTAAGACTGCTTGGAAATACTTTTTCGACCGTATTTCAGAGGAAAAAAGCGACGGAAAGTTCTATGGGATAAATACTGTTAAGAAGGTTGTGCGTGAACTTGTTTATCAAAAACATATTACAAATTCGCTGAAGGCGACAAAGAGCAACCAAATTACAATGAACGATGCGAAGGCTTTATGTGATAATGCCAGCGACAGCAAATTGACCGGTGCCGAGCAACTCGACAAATTAGTCGGAGTAGACGGAATTAAGAGACGTATTGCAGAAATAATCGCTCAGATAGAGCTTTCTATAAAAAAAGGTTCCGCACAACGTCCGTGCATACATATGCGCTTCGTGGGAAATCCGGGTACTGGTAAAACGACGGTTGCGCGTATTATCGGAAAGATACTTAAAGAAAAAGGAGTGCTACGTGTAGGTGCGTTTTTTGAATATGCCGGAAGAGATTTGTGCGGTCGATACGTAGGAGAGACAGCTCCTAAAACTGCAAGTATTTGTCGTGATGCGTACGGTTCGGTGCTGTTCATAGACGAGGCTTACTCGCTCTATCGCGGCGACGGTGATACTAAAGATTTCGGCAGGGAAGCGATAGATACTCTTATTGCAGAAATGGAAAATCACCGGAATGATTTTGTCGTTATTATGGCAGGATATAACAATGATATGGAGCGGCTGATGGGTGGAAATTTAGGTTTGGCAAGCAGGATGCCTTATACAATCGAGTTCCCTAACTTTACCAAAGAACAGCTTTATGATATATTCGTTTCGATGGCAAATAAGAAATTTAAATGTGAAAACGGGTTATTTGATGCTGCACACAGTTTCTTTGTAAATATGAGCGACGATATATTGTCGTCAAAAGAATTCTCAAATGCACGTTATGTCAGAAATTTGTTCGAGCGCACCTGGGCAAAGGCGGCAATGCGTTCACAGTTAAGCGGAAAGAACGATATAGTGCTGACAAGAGATGATTTTGAGCATGCAAGCGCAGATAAAGAATTTGCATTAAACATTCCGAAAAAGACCAGAATTGGGTTCTAAGAAATAACAGGAGGTATAAAAAATGGCAGAAGATAAGGATTTGAAACAGGCACAAGCTGTGTATAAGGCATTATGTGAAATGTTGGATGACCGTGAATGGAATTACCAGAAGTTTGAGGAAAAGTTTGCTATAAAATGCGGAGCGTGCGGAGATGACTTGCCGATGACAATTATCATTGAGGTTGACCCAGAGAGGCAATTGATTTCGTTGTTATCTCAAATGCCGTTTACTGTCGCCGAGAACCGACGCACAGCTCTTGCGATTGCCGTAAGTCAAGCGAATAAGGATTTAGTTGACGGAAACTTCGATTTCAATTATTTGGACGGTAGCATAATATTCCGTATGACGTCAAGCTATCACGAAAGCATCATAGGAAAAAAGCTGTTCGATTATATGATTATGTGTTCCTGCTTCACGATTGACGAGTACAACGATAAGTTCCTTATGGTTGCAAAAAACGACATGTCCATAGAAGAAATTTTAAACTATATTAAATAAGGAGAGAAAAAATGAGTGACGCAAATAAATTAAAGAATGCGCAAAACGTTTTTAAAACATTATGCGAAATGCTGGACGAAAAAAAAGTACATTACGATAAGCATGAGGACGAATTGGTTGTAACCTTTATAATGGGTGGAAAAGATATTCCTATGCAATTGATTATAAATGTCGATGAAGAACGTGAACTTATACGTCTCATTTCGCCTATTCCGGTTGTGTTTGAAGAAGATAAGCGCGTAGAAGCTGCTATAGCGACATGCCAAGCCAATTATTACTTGGCCGACGGTAGTTTTGACTACGACTTTGAACAAGGAGAAATTACATTCAGATTGACTTCAAGCTATATTGACAGTTTGATTTCGAAAGATTTGTTGGAATATATGGTTGTAATCACAGGTATTGCAGTAGACGAATATAACGATAAATTCTTAATGCTTGCTAAAGGTATGATTTCTGTTCAAGATTTCTTCAAATAATTAAGGCCGTATAAGAATAATAGCAAAGTTTTATTGAATGAAATATTCTGACAACACATCGAAATTTATTAAAACAAAGGAGGATGACGTATGACTGAAATTTGGAAGAAATTTTTTGAAGATGTTAAAAAGTTTGTCGAGCGTGAAGCGGTCGAGCCAGAAGACGTTACGTCTTCCGGTGGAACACTAGTTAAAAGAGAGAACAAAAGTGTTGATAACGAATCTGTAAGAAAGAATCTTTATAATTACAGAGCTTGTTATTATATGGAAATTCCGAAGCGTGGCAGAAAGGATAAATTGCGCCGTTTCATAGAAGAAAATGAGGAAAAAAGCTCGTTTGACAATACGGTACAGAAGCTTCTGAAGAAATATAAGCTGGAAGCGCCGGACGCATATAAAGCGTCTTGTCTGAGCCGCCAGAAATATGCCAAGGCTGTAGATTCGAGAGAGCGAAATATATCCAAATATACCGTATGGCAAATTGCAATAGGAATAAAATGCAATCTGGAAGAAGCGGACGAATTGCTTGCCAGCGCAGGTTACGTGCGGAGAAAGAACAAGTTCGATTTGATAATGGAATATTTTATCACGAACCGTAACTTCGATATTGATGAAATCAACTTAGTGTTAGATGCTTTCGGGCTTAAACCTTTTACGTGTTATGTAAATGTAAAAGATAAACATCTGTAAAACACAGATTTAAAAGTAAGCTACGGAGCAAATAATTCGCTCCGTTTTTTTGTCCCAAAAAAAGTGACAGATTAGACTCCGGTATTGACTATAATGAATTAGTGAACAAAAGAAGATAAGATTTTGAAGAAAATAGCGATAGATATTTACAGCAACGGCGAATATCCGGCAAACGTATTATCCAATTTCAGCGCAAACGCTTTCGTTTTCGACGGGGTGGAGTGCGCGAGCATGGAAGGATTTTTGCAGGCGCTGAAATACCGTAGCCGTAAAAAGCAGATTGCGGTGTGCGGGTTGAGCGGCAAAGAGGCGAAGAAAGCAGGCGCTAAGAAGTTTTTGTGGAAGCTTACCGGCAATCTTTATTGGAAGGGTAAAAGATACAAAAGAAACGGTGAGGAATTCGACGGGCTGCGGTTCGGCGCGTATAAAGCGTTGCTGAGTAACGACAGCTTCCGCGACGCGCTGAATTGTGCCAAAGGAAAACCGCTCGCACATTCTATAGGAAAGCACAATAAACGGGTTACGGTATTGACGGAAGAGGAGTTCATCGGCTTTTTAAATAAGCTTACGGAAATGCTTTAATTACAATCCGGAGGTAAAATACTTATGACAATCTTGGATAAAGCCATTGTGTTCGCAACCGAGGCGCATAGCGGAGCGTTTCGCAAAGGCGGCAAAACGCCGTACGTCGTTCATCCGATGGAGGTGGCGGCTATCGCTTCGGGTATGACCGACGACTTAGAGGTTCTTGCGGCGGCGGTGCTTCACGACGTTATCGAGGACACGCCGACGACGGCTGAGGAGCTCGAGAATGAATTCGGCAAAAGAGTCGCCGACTTGGTTCTGGCGGACAGCGAGGATAAGAAAGAGGGGGTTCCGCCTGAGGAAACCTGGAAGGCAAGAAAGAGCGCGCTTCTCGAATATCTTTCTAAAGCAAGCAGAGAGGAACAGGTTATTATTCTTGCGGACAAGCTTTCCAATCTGCGTTCCATGTGGCACGACTATACGGAAATCGGAGACGAGATGTGGAAAAAATTCCACGTGAGCGATAAGGACGAGCAGAAATGGTACTATGACGGAATTGCGGTGGGGCTTGACAAGGTTAAAGGCACGGACGCGTTTCAGGAATACGTCGAACTGCTGTTTGCAGTGTTCGGAGTTGGCGCACTAAACTGAAAAAGCAGAAAGCAGATAAATAAATTAAAAAAGGAGGTAGGCTCATGGCAAAATCGTTAAGAGAATCTATAATAGCGTATTTAGAAAGGGACAATTGCAACGTGTTTGTCTTTGAAGACTTTGGAATCGTCAAAGTACGGTCTTCCTCTGAAAAATTTAAATTGTTAACTGCAAACACGGTAGAGAGTTGCGTTTCAGATTGTATAGATGCGTTCTGCTCCGAAATTTCGGAATGCGGCAGTGAAGTAAAATTAAAACTGTTCGTAGGAGAAAACAAGGTAAACGGTTCGTTCGCAGGGAAAACAGCGAAAGGTATTAAAGATAGTCCAGAAAAACCTGATAAATTGCTTACCGTTGTAGCTCCCGTGTGTAGTGAGAACAAATTAAATTTGATAACGGAATTGGTAGTAGCGCGCCGGAGTTACGAGAAAGACAAAACAAACTTAATATCAGATGCTTTTCAGCTTAAACCTTTTACGTGTTATGAAAAACGTGAAGGATAAAATTCTGTAGACACAGATTATTAAATAAGCGACGGAGCATTTGATATGCTCCGTTTTTTGTCCCCAAAAAAATGACAGATAAATTGGCGGACTTTACTATAATTATTTTGATAAACGAAGGAGGGTGATAAGATGAAGAAAAAAACAGATAAGAATAAGGGTTCGGAAGAAACGGACTGTCGGGGCAACGTGGGATTTCGGAGAGCACAGGCGAATGAGGAAAAGGAGGCGAGAGATATGAAGAGAATAATTGAAAATGCAACGGAGGAAATGTTCCTTTCGGAATACTATTCGGTAAAATCGGTTCTCGGCAAGCATCTGACCGAGGAGAAAAAGCTGTTTACCGCTCTTAGCGAGATATGTTTAATTCCCGAAAAGAAGGTCGGCAAGCTGTATAATCTTGCGGAAAACGATACGGCGAGAGGTATAAATTCCGTAAACGAATTTTACCGTCATCAGCGTATACTGGAATACTCGAAGCTGAACGGTGTTCCGCAAAAGGTAAACGCCGAATGGGAAGAGGCGGTAAAAATCAAAGGAAACGCCATCGTTTCGGCGAACGGTTATCACTTGGTTCCGGAAGCGGACGCTACGGGAAACGTAGTCTATAACTGTCTTTCAACGGCAGCGACCGGCGGAAACGTTCTTGCATTGCGCATCATGGGAATTCTGCAATGCGAAGGTATATTCTTCGTGAAAAACCGCGCGGAGGGGTTGAAAAGTCTGTGCAAGGCTGCGGACTGGAACGATTGTGTGAGCGTCCTTGCGCTCCTTAGATACTCGGAAGAGAAGCGCGGATACAATATGGCGCGTCTTAAAGGGGTGACGGAGCATACCCCGTTTGCGAGGCTTTACGGAGCGGCGGCGGAAAAGTACAAAACCGTAAGCTCTGCGGACGTCAGGGAAGTGGGGCTGCTTTATAAAGCGTTCGGCGCGGGAGTTTTGAAGAGCGATTGCTACGACCCGCAATACGCGAGAATATTAAACAGTAAGGCTTTGCACGCCAAAGACAAGGAGAAGGCGGTTTTCTCCCCGAATAAGGAGTTGGTTTCGGTAATCGGCGACCTGCCGCTGAAGCTGTCTCCCGAGAACGTCACGTCTGTCAGTACGGACGGGGTGGAGCGGATTTCCGTAAAAAGAGAGGAGGAAAACGCGGCGATAGTCCGCGCGCTCGGAAACTGCGACCTGAGAGCCATGGACACCTACCGTCCGCTCTGCATCTGTTCTGATTCCAGATACGTATTGAATATGTATGCGAAGGCGATAGCCGAAGAGAGCAAAAACACGCACGTGGAGGTTATAGAGGTAGCGGATTTGGTCGATTACGATTTGGAGCCTTCCCCCAATAATATTTTCGTGCGCGGAATAGACGAGGACAAGGACAACCGCATTTTACTGTTTTTCTGCGGACAGATTTCCCAGAGAAAGGCGGAGGCGGTAAGGAGCATGCTGCAGAGCGCAAGGCGGGCGAATTTTCACCTGAACAGCCCGAACGTAACGCTCGATTTGAGCGCGGTTCTGCCGATATGCTTTTGCGACAGAGAGAACGCGCAGTTTTTAAGAACGCACTGCGATATAGTCAGGCTGGAACAGTTTATGAAAGAGGAGCTGTCTTTGGCGGTCAAAGATATGCTTGCCTGTAAGGCAAAGCTGTACGGCGTAGAAAAAATCGAGATTTGCGGGGAAATCGGAGAGGTATTCCGCGGCTACGATATAGACGCGGCGGAAAAACTCGTCGACGCGGTAATCAGGGCAAGAAGAACAGACGGCTGCGGCATAGTCTTGTCGAGAGAGATTATTGAGGAGTACGCTCCGAGAAACGACAGCCCGAGAATAGGCTTTGGAGGGTTTACGAATGGAAGGAACTAAGGAACTTTTGAAAGGGTACGATAACACCGTACTGTTACACTACGACGACTCGCTTAATCTGCCGAACACCGTGGCGTTTGACGAGCTCGGGACGCACTCGGTGTCCGGAGTTCTCAAGGTGAGCCGCTACGTCAACGGTCGGCTCATGCAGACCTATACAGCTCAGGAGAACCACGTCGGCGTGGTTGCGGCAACGAGACTCGGCAAGACCACCTCGTACGTTATCCCGACGGTGGTGTCTTACGCCAAGCAGAAAATCAAGAGGACGATGATAATTTCCGACCCTAAGGGGGAGATTTACCGCTTGACTGCAGCAACTCTTAAGGATGAGGGATATAGGGTAATCCTCTTGAATTTCCGCGATTATCTGCATTCGGAGTGCTGGAACATCCTCACGCCGATATTCAGAAAGTTCAAGAAAATCGAGGGAATTCCGGACGAGGTCTGCGTGGTGGAAACGGAGAACGGAGCAAGAAATATGTTCCGCGGAAAGATTTACGAAAACCAGACCGAGCTTGACGGCGACATCAGTCGCGCAATGGATTTGCTTCTCGGAGAGGTCGGGAACGACATCGACAACATTTCCAATATGTTTGTCGAAACGAAAAATTCCAAGGACCCGTATTGGGAGGACGCGGCGCGCGACCTTCTGAAAGCCTTTCTGTGGGCAATGCTCGAGGACAGCGACCCGAAAAAGTGCAAAAATCCCATAACCGAGGATACCTTTTCCTTCAGCACTATTCTGACGGTAATCGGCACCTTCAGGGATAAGGGCTCCTCTTCGTCCGGCTATGACGACGGCGGGTATTTTATCGACCGCAGTACGGATTCCCGCGCCTACGTTTTGGCGAAAAACATTCTTTTCGATAACGCGCCGACGACCAGAAAATGCGTTATGAGTTCGTTAATGGCCAAGCTGTCGGTCTTTAATCAGGAGGCGATGCGCCTTATTACGAGCTGCAATTCCTTTGAAATCTCGGAAATTTCCGACGCTCCCACCGCGATATTTATAGACTACCGCGACGAGCTCAAGGTGCACTATCAGATAATCAGTCTGTTCGTTCAGGACGTTTACAGGTTTTTGATAGAACAGGCGAGCGAAAAACCCAACGGAAAGCTGGACGTTCCGGTCTACTTTATGCTCGACGAGTTCGGCAACTTTCCGGCGATAAAGGATTTTGAAACCACCATTTCGGCGTGTGCGGGGCGAAACATCTTTTTCATCCTTATAGTACAGTCGTACGCACAGCTGAACAACGTTTACGGCGAGGCTGTTGCGGATATTATAAAGGACAATCTCAACGTTCACGTCTTTTTCGGAAGCAACAACCCGAGCACCATCGAGGAGTTTTCCAAGGAATGCGGACAGTGTACGAGAATTTCCCCGCTGAGCGCCCTTAACGGCAATAGGGCGGATATAGATACCTATCATATCGAAACCATTCCGCTCGTTCCGAAAAGCATGCTGTCGCATTTCCAGCCCGGAGAGTGTATCATAACCGAGGCAAACAGCGGTTACGTTATGTTTTCCAGACTCGAGAGGTACTTCCTCTGCGAGGAGTTCAAAAACCTGAAGCTCTCTTCGGAAAAGGACTATACGTGTTCGGTAAATCCGTTTGACAAGCGCTACACCTACGCTATATCGAAGCCGGATAAGAAGGAAACGGAAAGCTCTAAGCCTTGGGATGAGTTCTTTTGATGGGAACATATAAAAGAGCATCCCGATTATCGAAATGAAGAGGAAAAACACATGAATAAAGAAGAGATATTAAACCGCATAAGACAGAATAACGAGGTGGATATTCCGACGCTTCAGAAGGAATTCAACGCTTCGTATAAGGAAATAAAACAAATAGTCGACGAGCTTGTCAAAAGCGGAAAACTGGCGTTCGTGGCAGGTATAAAATACGTTTGCGTGGAAGATAAACCACCGGTCGGAACCCCGAGACGAAGACCCGTTTCCCGCAGACTTGGCGAACAAACGTACATGGACATCGCCGATATAACGGACAAACTTCGGCAAGACATTGTCAGCGACGCAGACGGGAGCGGGAAAAAGAAAAAGAATGATACGGTATTCGTAAGTATGCGCCGAACGCCTGTACTCGAAATAGATAAGGACGACGTAAAGGAAGAGAAAAAAGTTGAGAATAAGAGTATTATAAACAGTCTGCTTGAGGACGACGGTTTGAGCAAAAGACCGATGTTCACGATTGAAGAAATTCTCGAGAGGCACATTAAAAAATCGGATAATCCCGTTACTGCGGACGTCATACCCACGCATCCGGCGTGGATTGACGAAAAAAGGTTCCGTTACGAAGTAAAGGAGCGTTTGGAGCGGCTCATTAAATCCGATAAGAAAATGAAGCATTCCGGCGCGGTGAAAAAAGCCGAAATGCTGCTGGAAGCCGTAAGGGACACGAACGACAATAAAATGATACAGGTTTACGAGCGTATGCTTTACGAGCTTCTTACTGCCGACGGTAAGCTGTACGAAAAGCTGAAAAACAGATATTTCTGCGAATGAAGGAGAATGAAACATGATTTATATAACGGGAGATACTCACGGCCTGAACGGAGTGCAGAGACTGTATTCTTTTGCGATGATTAAGCCGGAGCTAACAAAAGAGGATTACGTGATTATTGCCGGAGATTTCGGCGCGGTGTGGGACGAAAAGACCTTGGAGGGGAACCTTAAGTATTATACCAATCTGCCGTTTACGGTTCTGTTTGTTGACGGGAATCACGAGAATTTCGACTTGCTGAACTCCTATCCGGTGGAAACGTGGAAGGGCGGAAAGGTTCATAAGATAAAGCCCGACGTTATCCATCTTATGCGCGGTCAGGTGTTTGAGATAGATGGCAAGACGGTTTTCACCTTCGGCGGTGCAACCAGTATAGACAGGGAATGGAGAACAGAAGGTAAAGGCTGGTGGAAGCAGGAGGTTCCCGCTCAAGAGGAGCTTGAAGAGGCTCTTGCCAATCTCAAAAGGTACGGAAACAAGGTGGATTATATCGTAACCCATTCCTGCTCGGAGAGGGCTCTTGAGTATCCGGCTATGAGAGATGACGTCGGAATAAAGCTGTACTGTCCCGAGGTCGGCATGCTCTCGTATATAGAGGATAAAACCGAATATAAGCACTGGTACTTCGGGCATTTCCACGTCGACAGGGAGATTGGGGGAAGATATACGGCGCTTTATTACGACGTTACGGAGCTTGAGTAGGAGAGGAGGTAAACATGAAAACGGAAATCAGATTTCTGAAAAAAGCAGACGACGGAAAACTTGCGATTGCCATAATGATTGCGAGAATGGACGGGAAGTGGGTTATATGCAGACACAGTAAGAGGAAAACCTACGAATTCCCCGGCGGGCACAGGGAAGCGGGCGAAACGATTGAAGAGACTGCTGCAAGAGAATTAAGGGAAGAAACCGGCGCAACCGCATTTTCTCTGGAGCGCATTTGCGACTTTTCGGTATTGAGCCCGTCCCGCGAGGACGAAAACCGAAGCGAGGAGACCTTCGGAGCGCTGTTCTATGCGGAAATCACCGAAAGAACGGAGAATTTGCAATACGAAATAGAAAAGGTTATTCTTGTGGAAAGCTTCTCCGACGACCGGACGTACCACGTGATTACTCAGACGCTTGCGGATAAATTCTGCGGCGAAATCGAAAAGACCGGAAAAGCTCCGGTTGTGTCTGACGAATAGGAGAGAAATCTTCCGGATTTTTGCCGATAACTAAGGGCCAGTCTTGTTTTTCTCCGTTTTGTAGCTTATAATATAATCGTATATTATGAAAAAAGACGGGAAAGAAGAAGCCTTTATCAGTTTAATATTGGTAGTCATAGGAATTGCTTTTCTGCTTGCGGATTGGTTTTCCGCAGAAGATTTGGCATGGAAGACGTACGCGGTGCTGACGTGCGGCTGCGCTTTATCCTTCCATGCGGTCGGCATATTCGGAGATAAAAGGAAGAAAGCTTTAAGCGCGGTTGCCCTGGCGGTCTGTCAGGCGCTCATTATCGCGGAATTTCTGACGGGGCTTTTGGCTGTCCGGATATCGGTTATCGTATGCCTTATTCTTACCGTAGCCGTTTTCGTATGGTTTTTCAGCGGAATTCCCACAAAAACCGTCTGTTCAAAAGAGGAGTTACGCCGTTTTGCGGAAAGGAACGGCGTTATGCAATATAATATTTTGTCAAACGCCGGATGCGGCGTATTGGGAGTGACGGGAGCAATTTATTATTACGTTGACAACGTCGTTTTGCCTTCTGTTCTGATATGTCTTCTTATTTTAAGCGTAACCGTCGTAAGACAGCTTTATTCCCGAAAATATTACAAAAAGAAGCCGATAGCTTACGTTGCGGAATTGCTGTTTATCGCAGTCGGTTTTTGCGCGGTTACCTTAGTCGGCTGGATAAAAGAAATTCCGGAAAGCGGTTGGGGCTTTATTTTTATTTACATGACGCTTTTATTGAGCGCATACATGATATTCGACAGACCGTACGTCGTTGGGACGGTGGAAGCGGAATTCGGAAATCCGGATTTGAAATAATAAAGTGACGGGCGCTGCAATTTGTGGTACAATAACTGTATGTACGGTATTTACGGCGATATAATATACGCAGCGGAAAAGGCGCTTTTAAGCTTCGGCGAAACCGAAGAGCTTCTGGAGTATCCCGAGGTACAGGCGGATAAGGCGTATTATTTATCCGTTTTATCGAAGTACAACAATCTCAGACTTATAAAGGACAAGACGGATGAGCTTAAAACCGCGCTCGAAGAGAAAAGGGCTGCCCGTGAGCTCTTCTCGGGAGCCTCCGACGAAGAGGCGCGCGCGGCAGTTTACGAGGAGATTTCCGCCTTTGAAAAAATTGCGGCAAAGGCTTCCGCAGAGCTTGCGGACGCGCTCGGCTGTAAGCATGCCGAGGAGAGCGCGTATTGCAGGTTTAAGCTTACGGACGCTTCCGCAAAATTCGGAACGGCGTTGTTTTCGCTTATTAAGTCGTATTTTGCGGCGACAGGCGCGACTGTTCGCGAGGAAAAGACGGTTTACGGAAACGGCGGTAATATCCGTGAAATTTCCTTCGTTGCCGAGGGCGCGGACGTTATCACCAGACTCGCACCTCTCAGCGGAGCGCACAAGGTTTATATTGCGAAGGCGAAGAGCGAGGAGCTGTGCTTTGCAGCAACTCCTGCGGCTACAGTTGAAGAGCTCAGGGAAAGCGACCTGAAAATCGACCTTTTCCATTCTCACGGAAAGGGCGGGCAGAACGTAAACAAGGTGGAAACGGCGGTTCGCGTGACCCATATTCCTACGGGGCTTTCAGTGGTTTGTCAGGACGAGCGTTCCCAGCTCAAAAACAAAAAACGCGCCGTGGAAACTCTTGAGAAGCGGTTTAAGGAAAGAAGCGTTCAGGCGGAGAAAAAGCGCATGGAAGCCGACGTAGCCGCTCAGTTTTCCGTAAAAAATACGGCGATATCCTTTGATTTGGCAACGGACAGCTTTACGGATACTCGGCTTAAGGGCTTTACGAAAATACCGTTTCCCATGACGGATACCGAGTTTACTTCATATATAAACGGACTTATTGCATTGTGATACGGAAAATTACGGCAGACACAAAAAAGATAGCTTTATCTTCAAACCGCACGGTCTACAAGACGGAAGGATTTATAACTCCCACGCGGAGGATTATCGCAATCGACGCATTCCTGTCCCGCGTCGCGGAGGGTATTTTCGGCTCGCGTGCCGACGTGCCCGACGGCTGTTACACGGCAACGACCGAGGACGGGCGTTACACTCTTTTTATAAGAGCAAAAGGCGGAGACCTGGTGTTCCTCCGCCTCCCGCTAGTGTTGCTAAATAAAAACTTTCATCCTCTGAGGAATATATGTTAATACGAGCAATAAAGAAAATAAAAGAAGATATAAAAGTAATTTACGAAAAAGATCCGGCTGCAAATAATCTTGCTGAGATTATTTTTTGTTACC
>CAYXBO010000013.1:0-14821 GCA_964463195.1 uncultured Christensenellaceae bacterium
AAAACCTTACAGCGGGAGAGAAGAGCGCCGTTCACTTCAAACGACGGATTTTCCGTAGTCGCGCCGATAAGGCGTATGCTGCCTTTTTCTACGTAGGGAAGAAAAGCGTCCTGTTGGGCTTTGTTGAAACGGTGAATTTCGTCGACGAAAAGTATGGTTTTTTCGCCGAACCTGCGGTTCCTATCCGCTTCCTCCATGACCTGCTTGATTTCCTTTATACCGCTGGTTACTGCCGAAAAATCGATAAAGCGCGCTTTAGTTCTCGAGGCGATTATGCGGGCAAGGGTGGTTTTGCCGACTCCCGGAGGACCCCAGAAAATCATGGAGCCCGTCCCGTCCGAGTCGATAAGACGCCTGAGAACCTTGCCTTCTCCCAAAAGATGCTTCTGCCCGAAAAACTCGTCGAGGCTTCTCGGGCGCATACGCGCCGCAAGCGGAGCGTCGTTATCGTTGCTAAACATTGAAATCTGTTCTTCTTCCATAAAAATATTATAACATGCCGAAGTTAAGGTTTGCAAACTAAGTGCAAAATGTTATAATCAATAAAATGGTACGAGGCGAATTATTATCTCCTGCGGGCGATAGAGAAAGTTTTCTTGCGGCATTGGACGGCGGAGCCGACGCGGTATACGTCGGGCTTTCGTCGTTTTCCGCCAGACAAAACGCCGCGAATTTCACCTTTGAAGAGCTGAAGCCGTTGATTTACCGCGCGCACGTTTTGGGAGTAAAGGTCTACGTTGCGGCAAACACTCTCATAAAAGACGGCGAAAAAGAGGCGTTTCTCAAAAGCCTTGCGGGTGCGGAAGCCTGCGGCGCGGACGCGCTTATAATTCAGGATTTACATTTGGCGGAAAGTATAAGAAAGGTCGTGAATTTACCTCTCCACTTATCAACTCAGGCGGGAGTTTGCAACGTATGGGGCGCGAGAGAAGCCAAAAGAAAAGGTTTTTCGCGCGTTATTCTTGCGAGAGAAACGGAAATAGCCGAAATAGCCGAAATTTCAAAAATAATCGAGACCGAAGTATTTATACAGGGCGCGCTGTGTTCCTCGCTGTCGGGGCATTGCTTAATGAGCAGCTTTGCGGGCTGTAACAGCGCCAACCGCGGACTTTGCAAACAGCCTTGCCGCAAAAAATACCGTTTGGACGGCAAAGAGGAATATACGATATCTCTTGCCGACTTGTCGGTCGGCAAACGCGTGGCTGAACTCGCCGCGGCGGGGGTATCCTCCTTCAAGATAGAGGGGCGCATGCGTTCGCCGGAATACGTTTACGCCGCGACGTCGTATTACCGCGCGATAATGGACGGCAAAGACGCGGACGCGTCTCCGATGAAAAGGGCGTACAACCGGGGAGACTATACCGACGGTTATGCGTTCGGGTGGAATCCGTCGGTGCGTTATCCGATAGCGAACGGTCATATAGGGGAAAGCGTAGGCAAAGTTACGTCAAGCGGGAAAGGTGAGAGCTTCGTAAAATCCGACTACCGCCCGAAAGACGGCGACGGCTTCAAGGTGCTCGCAAGCGGCAGAGAGGTCGGTGGTACCTCGTTGTTCAGACCGGCGGCAAGCGGCGGGTTTTATCTGAAGGGAATTTATCCCGAGGGTTGCGACGTAAGAATAACCGCAACTAAGCTTAAAAGAACGCCAAGAAGAATTGCCGTCGAAGCTGAAGGAGAGTTTACGGCGGGAGAGCCTTGCCGCGTAACTTTAAAAGCTAATGGCGTAAGCGTGACGATATCTGGAGATACGGTGCAGACTGCGAGAACGGAGCCGATGAACGATGAGCGTTTTACCGTACTGTTCGGCAAAACGGGAGAGGCGCCTTTTGAATTAAAAACCGTTAAATTCCACGGAAAAAGCGGCTTTTTACCGATGAAACTGTGCAATGAATGGCGGCGTAATGCGTATAACGCGCTTGCGGAAAAGCTTGCGGAGCAAACGGCGGCAAAGGCGCACGGAAAGCAGGTGGAATACCTGAAAGTTCCGCGCTTGAACATGGACGGCATAAATAAAATAACCGTCTCGGAAGACGCGGCAGACGGCGACGTAAGAGTGGTTTTTCCCTCCGATTACGGTGACGAAAAGGCGGTTGCAAAACTTGCCGAAAAGCGCGGCGAACGCTACGTTTTACTGTATCTTCCCGCCTTTTTCAACCTTCCGGACGAAGCGGTTATCGAGAGGCTTTTACCTTATTTCGACGGCGTATACGCCAACGGAAGAGGGGCGGCCGATTTTTCGGCGGCGCACAATATTCCGTACGTTGCGGGGCTCGGAACGGGTGCGTTCTCAAAAGACGATGCAGAGGCGCTTTATGCGGACGGCGCATCCGCGGTTGTGCTGTCAAACGAATTGTCCGAAGCCGAAACGAAAGCTATCCTTAAGAAGTATCCACAGGCTTTCGTTCACACCTCGGGAGGCATACGACTGATGGAATTTCTCTATTGTCCGTACGGCGGAAGCTGTTCCCGCTGCCGCGCCGGAAACCTTGCGACCTTAACGGACGACGGCGGAAGAAAATTCTATCTGAGACGGTACAAGCTTTCGCGTTGCCGTTTTGAGCTCTATAACGGCAGTCGGCTGTCAATTCCGTTTTCGGGAAATACGCTTACGGAACAAATCGGGCTTCCGGAAAATTCTTCAGAACCCACGACGAAGGGACACTGGAAAAGAGCGTTGCCGTAATAGCAATCAGATAAAAACTCAAAAAAGAGAGGAAATAAAACATGAAATACGAAGTTATAGGCTGGATGGACTGCGGGTGCTACATGTATCCCAAGCATAATCCCATAACGGCAAGCGTGGACGCAGCCATTATAAAAGCAATACGCAAGTACGGTTATCTTTTCGGCGGCGACGCACACGAAGACCATTGTCCCGTGCTGAACGACGGAACTTACGTCAGCTATTCCTGGCGCGGCTGGGGTAGAATTATAGCTCTTGCTTACGACAAGCACGATAAATACGACTATATGTTAGGATACATGGATATGAACATCAAACCGTCCGCGCGTAAGTATCCCGACGAATGGGTGGACGATGACCGGATAGTGCCGAAGGAAAGCTTAACCGAAACTTTCGTAATGCGCCTTGCGGACGATATGTTTGAGAAGATGAAAGCCGGAACTAAAACCATGGAAATAAGATTGTTCGACGAGAAGCGGCAGAAGGTCGATATCGGAGACTATATAGAGTTCAGAAAAGTGAGCGACGAAAACGAGCGTATAATCAGAAGAGTAGCCGATTTAGAGATTTGGGAATCTTTTAAAAGAGCGTTCGATTTGGATTATTACGACGATAAAAAAACCGATAAAAGATTGCGGTATTCCGCCGAACGGTTGGGCTTTCCGGCAGATTCCGATTTGCAGTCGATTGTCGAAGGAATGTATAAGTATTACACCAAGGAGCAGGAAGAAAAACACGGCGTTATTGCGTTTTCTCTGGAGGAACCTAAGCACAGGTGCAGTATTTCACTAAACATCATTTCGGATTCTGCCGAGAACATTAAATTTCTTAATGATAAAGTAGCTGAAAATCGGGATGATTATGAAGAATGTTCGAGACTAAGCAAGGATTTTTATGACATATGGGAATTAAACGATGCTTTAGAGGAAATCTCCGAAAATATTCTTAAGAGGTATTCGAGTTTAGTTTTAGCGCATTGTTATGAGTACGACAGAGACGTGAACATTATGATAAGAAAACTGCTTAAAGACTTTTTCGGTAAGGAACAGAAGCTTAAAGAGATATCGGAAAGATTTTGTAAGTATATAAATCTTGATATTTATGCTGTTATCGCAAAGGATTCCGAGGAGCCTAAACAAAATCTGGCGCTCGACAAAGATATTGTGGAGTTCCTCGATAAGTCAGGCGTGAAACTGAATATCACTTGCAAAGAGGTTGGCATATAAGCGTGCCACGGAATCTAATCCGAAAATACGGAAACATAATGATTTCGCGGGCAATATAATTTGCGACGTTTGCGTAGAAACGAAAAGAAGCAACGGAACTTATAAACGTTCCGTTGCTTCTTTTTGGAGCAGGTAGCGGGAATCGAACCCGCAACCACAGCTTGGGAAGCTGTTGTTTTGCCACTAAACTATACCTGCGATATTTATTATTATATAACAAACCCGATTAGTTGGCAACGGTTTTTTATCAGTTGTATTCGGTTATTGAACTGTTAAAACACGCATTTGTCGATAGGGGTATCCGCTCCGTATTTTGCGGCGGCGGAGAGCAGGGCTTTTTCTGAAAAGCGTGCGGTTTCAGAGCCGCTTGCGTTTACTGCGACGAAGGTGTAGATTTTGTTTTCGGAAATCATTCGGATAAGCTTTCTTATGGGAGTTGTGTTGTCGATATATACGGTTTTTTCTTCCGCGCCGTTTTTGTAATCCTTCAGTATTCCTATCCGTCTTATAATCAAATTCTCATCCTCCTTTTTTATTCCGGATACGGCTCCGATAATCAGCATAACCGATATTGCCGCCGCGGTGTGGTTCGGCGTATAGAATAAGCTGACTATCCAAAAGACCGCGAGAGCCGTTCCCGCGACAATCCCCGCAGCCCTGAGTCCTTTTAAAACGCGTTTTTTGTCGGATGCTGAAGCCATAATTATCCGCGACATATCGAGGGGATAAAATGGCAGAAGATTGAAAACGGCGATGACGAGGTTCGCGGTTGCCATGACGTCGGTATACGGATACAACGACGGGAAGAACCACCATAGGGCGGAAAGAGTCGTTGCGGCGAGTATATTCGCCATGGGACCTGCAAGAGAAATGTAAATTTCGTCGCGCTTATCAATGCTTCCGCCGGAAAAAAGGGTTGCGCCGTATGGCATGAGAATTAAAGATGAAAGAGTATAACCGCGGTTCTTCAGGGAAAAAGCGTGTCCCAGTTCGTGAAGGATTACAGCAGCAAGCGAGTTAAGAAGAAACAACGTTTTTCCAGAGAACACGAGCAGCAACGCAAAGGGAATAAACACAGGATGAATTCTGAACCGCTTTTTCATAGAAATATATTATTCCCGCGAGAGTAAAAAAAGACGGAAAGCCTGTCGCCGGTTTTCGGTTCAAACGGATTTTTCGGCAATACGCCTGACGGCGTAAACGAGACGGGCGGCGTCTCCATCCGAGCTTTCACATCCGAAGCTCACTCTTACCGCACCGACGGCGGCCGTTCCGAGAGCGCGGTGAGCAAGCGGCGCGCAGTGCAGTCCGCCTCTCACCTCGATACCGAATTCCTTGTCGAGAGTAAATGCTACGTCTGCGGAATTCAGTCCGTTTATATTAAACGTAACTATGCCGGCAGGGGAGTACGACGGAGAATACACCGTGACGTTTTTTATCTTTTTCAGCTCACGGAATGTACGCTCCGAGAGCTTCAATAAGCGTTCGGAATTCCTCTTCATACGGCTTAAGCTCCATTCGGCAGCCGCTCCGAGCGCAATAATTGCCGCAGCGTTTTGGGTGCCCGCCTCGTAGGTTTCGGGAGCCTCCGACGACTGAATAAGGCTCATTGTCGTGGTTCCGGTGCCTCCGTATAAAATAGGGCTTAGTCTCACGCCGGTGCGGTAAGCGAGAAAGCCAGTTCCTTGCGGACCGTGCAGTCCCTTATGTCCCGCCGAAGCGATAATATCCGCGTCTAGCTTGGAAATATCCATATATCCCGCGGACTGCGCGCAGTCGATAAGTGTGGTTACCCCAAGCCTCTTCGCTTCCTTAAAAAGCTGAGATAAATCCTCTACGGCGCCCGTAACGTTCGATATATGCGGGACGGTTATAAGCGCGGTTTTCGGAGTAAGGAATGCCGAGTAATCCACCCGTTCATGTATAGGAGAGGGGAGTATACGCATGTTTATTTTGCCGGCAATCTCCAGCTGCTTAAGAGGGCGCAACACCGAATTGTGCGACATCGGTGAGACGAGAACGTCGCCTTTTAAGTTCAGTCCGAACAGCGCGAGATTGAGCGCTTCTGTGCAGTTTTTGGTGAATACGATGTTTTTCCCGCCTACCGCGTCCGAAAGCGTCTGGCGGGCGTTTTCGATTGCAAGAGCCGTTCTTACCGCTTCCTTATGCGACGCGCGACCCGCGTTTGCAGAGCAGGTGTAAAAGCGTTTAAGTAATGCGGCTGCCTTTTTCGGTTTGAAGCGTGACGTTGCCGAATTGTCAAGATATATCAACCTTTCACCCTCCGTAAGAAAAACGAGTATATTGTATTATATAAATCGCTGAAAATTTTTGTGAGGGAAGAATGACTGCCGTATTCAAATCTCGGGCGGAAACGCTCCGTTTTTATAACAAAATGAAGTCCTTCGGAGTGGCTGCGTCTACCGTTCCGACTCCGATAAAAAGCGCGGGAATGTGCGGAATTTCCGTTTCTTTCCCGAACCGCGATATAAATATCGCAAAATCCGTTCTGATGTCGGGCGGATTTCAGACCTTTAACGGTTTTCACTGACAGTATTACTATAAAATATAGTTGCGAAATTCCGTCTGATTTGCCATAATTTAATTATGACAAAGGATAAAGCATACAAAATTTTGGAGCAACTCAAAAAGCAGCACCCCGACGCCGGATGCGAACTCGATTTCGGAAGCGTATTTCAACTGCTGGTCGCCGTTATTCTCAGCGCGCAGTGCACCGATAAACGCGTAAACGCGGTTACGGAAAATTTGTTTAAGAAATACGCCACGCCGAAGGATTTTGCAGAACTTTCCGAAGAAGAGCTCGGTAAAGAAATTTTCAGTTGCGGCTTTTATAAAAACAAATCAAAGAACATAATATCTATGTCGAAAGACTTGATAGAGCGTTTCGACGGAAAGGTTCCGGACACCATGGAAGATTTGACCTCGCTTGCGGGGGTAGGCAGAAAAACCGCTTCGGTCGTTCTGTCCGTTGCCTATAAGGTGCCGGCAATGCCGGTTGACACTCACGTGTTCCGTCTTTCCAGAAGAATCGGGCTCTCCGACGGCGACACCGTTGAGCTGGTGGAGAAAGACTTGCGTAAAATCTACGCTCCCGAGGACTGGTATGACGCGCACCATACGCTTATTTTCCACGGAAGATACGTTTGCCATTCCAGAAAACCGAACTGCGAAGAGTGTTCGTTAAAAGAGCTCTGCAGAGAATATAAGGGGTAAAACAGACAGTGTACGAAATCAAAAAGATTCGCCGCTTAGCGGAAAACGCAGTGGAATTTACGGTTTACGCGCCGCTCGTGACCCGTAACGCGCATCCGGGGCAGTTTATCATTCTCCGAACGGACGACGACGGAGAACGCGTGCCGTTTACGATATGCGATTACGATAAGGCGGAGGGCACCGTAACAATTCTGGTTCAGAAGGTAGGTTACACTACGGCAAAGCTGTGCGCCAAAAAAGAGGGTGACTCGCTTGCGGATTTCGTGGGACCTCTCGGGAACCCTACCGATTTAAGCGCTTACGCTTCGGTGGTTTTAATAGGCGGCGGTATAGGCACCGCGGTAATATATCCCCAAGCAAAATATCTCGCTTCAATCGGTAAAAAACCGACCGTTATAATCGGAGCGCGCGACGCGTCGCTTATTATGTACGAAGAGGAATTCCTAAGCTTAACCGACAAAGTTTACGTCATGACGGATAACGGAACGAGAGGAGAGCGGGGCTTCGTTACTACGAAGCTCAAGGAGCTTTTGGAGAGCGACGGAAAGCCCGACGCTGTGTTTGCCGTAGGTCCCGTCCCGATGATGAAAGCGGTCTGCAAAGAGACGGGAGAATACGGCGTACCGACGGTGGTTTCCATGAACGCAATTATGCTTGACGGAACGGGCATGTGCGGCTGTTGCAGAGTGACGGTCGACGGCAAAATCAAATACGCGTGCGTGGACGGACCGGAATTCGACGGGCACAAAATCGATTTCGACGAGGCTATGAACCGACTGACGGTTTACAAGGATATCGAAGAACGGCACAAATGCCGCATCAGGTGATTATGGCGAACAGAATAAACAATTCCGAAAGAAATAAACCGATAGAGCAGGATTCCGCAATAAGGGCTCACAATTTCGACGAGGTGTCGCAGGGCTTTGACGAACGCCTTATGCTCGCGGAAGCGGAAAGATGTCTCAAATGTCCGGCAGCTCCGTGCATGAAAGGATGTCCGGTTGCCGTAAAGATACCTGATTTTATTGCGGCTCTTAAAAACAACGACCCGATGAAAGCCGCGGAGATTATAAAGGGAACGAATTCTCTTCCGGCTGTTTGCGGCAGAGTTTGCCCGCAGGAAAAGCAGTGCGAAAAGTATTGCGTAAGAAACCGTATGGGCGGAGCCGTAGCAATCGGCAATCTCGAGAGATACGCCGCAGATTACGCATTGAACCGCGGAAAGACGGGCGCGAAACAAAGAGTGGAAAAGAACGGCTACAGGGTGGCGGTCGTAGGCAGCGGACCCGCATCCTTAACCTGCGCGGGAGACCTCGCAAAGGCGGGCGTGGAAGTCACCGTGTACGAGGCGTTTCATAAGGCAGGAGGCGTTTTGAGCTACGGAATACCGGAATTCAGGTTGCCAAAGTCCATTGTAAGAGAAGAAATAGAAAAGCTCGTCGAGTCCGGAGTAAACATAGTAACCAACGCTGTAATAGGAAAAACCCTCACTGTAGAAGAGCTTTTAAACGAATACGACGCGGTGTTTATCGGAAGCGGCGCCGGGCTTCCGAAGTTTATGGGGATACGAGGAGAGAACCTTATAGGAGTTTATTCCGCAAACGAATTTCTCACTCGCGTAAATCTTATGGGCGCCTATAAAAAGGACAGCGACACTCCGATAGTTGTCGGAAAGAGAGTTGCGGTAGTGGGAGCCGGCAACGTTGCAATGGACGCTGCTCGCACCGCATTAAGACTGGGTTCGGAGGAAGTTACGGTAGTCTACAGAAGAGGCAGAGAGGAAATGCCCGCCAGAGCGGAAGAAATAAGCCACGCCGAGGAAGAGGGCGTTAAAATGATGCTCCTTACCAATCCGGTTGAAATTCTCGGGGATAAAACGGTCGTAGGCTTGCGCTGTGAGAAAATGGCGCTCGGGGAGGCTGACGCTTCGGGAAGGCGCAGTCCGGTAGGCACGGGAGAATACGTGACATTTGACGTCGACCAGGTTATAATAGCTTTGGGAACGAGCCCCAACCCCGTTATAGCAAACAGCGTAAAAGGATTGGAAACGACGGCTAAAGGCACTATCGTTGCAGACGAACGCGGAGCGACGACTCTTAAAAGAGTATACGCGGGCGGCGACGCGGTGACGGGGGCGGCAACTGTAATTTTAGCCATGGGCGCCGGAAAGCGCGCGGCACAATCGATATTAGAGGACGTATGTATTTAGACAAAGCAAAAATTTACATTAAAGCAGGAGACGGCGGAAACGGTATAACCTCATTCCGTCACGAGAAGTACGTGGAATTCGGCGGGCCCGACGGAGGAGACGGCGGACGGGGCGGCAACGTATATTTCGTAGGCGACGATTCGCTCAATACGCTTATAGACTTCAGATACGCCCAGCATTTCAGAGCGGGAGCGGGGCAGAACGGTCAGTCTGCGAATAAAGTCGGCAAACGCGGCGAAGACGTAGTTATCAGAGTTCCTATCGGCACGGTGATACGCGATGCGGAAACCGGCGACGTGGTGGCGGATATAATGACCGCCGGTGAAAAGCTGCTTATACTTGAAGGGGGAGCCGGCGGACGCGGCAACGCCCGTTTTTCCACGGCGACGAGAAGAAGCCCGACCTTCTCCGAGCACGGCAGAAAGACCGAAGAATACGGCGTGATACTCGAGCTCATGACCGTTGCGGACGTGGGACTGGTCGGTTTCCCTAACGTAGGAAAATCCACGCTTCTTTCTGTAGTTACCGCCGCAAAACCCAAGATTGCAAATTACCAGTTCACGACACTCGTTCCAAACCTCGGAGTGGTGAAGCACTACGACGACAGCTTCGTAATTGCAGATATCCCCGGACTTATCGAGGGCGCGTCGGAGGGCGCGGGGCTCGGGCACGATTTTCTGAAACACATAAACCGCGTGCGCTTGATAGTGCATTTGGTGGATATAAGCGAGTCCGACGGGCGTAACTATTTAGACGATTACGAGATTATAAGAGGGGAGCTCGCGGGATACAGCGACGAGCTCATAATAAAGCCGGAAATCGTCGTAGCAACCAAAGCGGATAGCGTTCCCGACGCTGAGGAGAGGGCGGCGAAGCTTTCAAAACTCATAGGAAAACCCGTTCATATTATCTCTGCGGTAACGCATCAGGGACTTAAAGCATTGGTCGATTTGATATATGCGGAGCTTCAGAAGCTTCCGAAAACCGAAGCCCCCGTATACGAGAAATACGAGTTCGCAAAAAAGGATACGCAATCGTATACGATAGAAGAGGTCGAAGAAGGCGTGTTTGAGGTCTACGGCGGCTGGGTGGAAGAGCTGGCGAGAAAGATTGTTCTGTCGTCTGTTGAAAGCAACCGCTTCTTCCAGAAACAGCTTGAGGACAAGGGCGTAATAAAGGAACTCAAGAAAAGAGGCTTAAAAGACGGCGACACCGTTATTATTATGGACGTCGAGTTTGAATATCAAGCTTAACGGGCAACCTTGCGGTCTATACGCCTGAACCGTCGCTTTTTAACGTGCGTTCAGCACGCTTTGCGCTCCGTTTCAGCCGTCTATACTCGCAATTTTGCTCCGTTAATAGCGGAAAAAAGAGGTTCTTATTCCGGAACGAACGCCGAGCCTATTGCCAGAACCGCCGATATTCCCGACAGAACGAGATAATAAACAGTTGTCGGCACGAAAAAGCTCATAACGGCTAGCACGCAGGCGGCAAACAGGTAATATTTGATTTTCGAGCGCGAAAACAGAACCCGCAAAACGTCCGACAAATTGAAGGGCGTTTTTTCTTTTTTGGAAGCTTCGGCTGAAGCTAGCGCTTCTGGGATTGCGTTGTGTTTTCTTAGCCAGTTTTTGATTTCTTTGGGTTTCGGGTACGTCGCCGAAAATCCGAACCGTTTGGCAGTAAGAAGCACCGCGCGAGAAGGAAATTTGCCGAGGACGGTAACTTTTTCACTAATCGTTGCGGTAGCTCTTTTAATTTTCAGAAGGTCGTCCGCGGAGGTTTCTCCTAGCTTGAAGTTGACGGCAACGACGGTTTTTCCCTGCGGTAAATCCGCCTCGAAAAGCGTTGACGTTATCCTTTTCCGTTTTTCTTCGGGAAGAGTGTTGAAAAACAATTCCGATTGCTGCTCCTGCGTAAGTACGGCGAGCCTGAAATAAATCTCCGCAACCCCCGGCGTGTGCTTGCGTTTGATTTTGGCGGAAACGAGTATAAACACCGTCTTAAACAGCCCGAATACCGGAACGGTAAACGATACCGCCAGCCAAAAATTTTCCATAAAGTAAAAGCTCCATAAAAAAATCATTGCAAACGTTAATACGTCTGTCATAATCACTGCAGATTTTTGCCGCACATTCCACCTCATATCCCTAAATTTATTGATATTATTGGCTGTATAGTTTATAATCATACTTATGAAGCTGGCTGTTTTCGGAGGTTCCTTCGACCCCGTACACGTTGAACATATAAAAGTTGCGAGAGAAGCGGTAAGACAGCTTTCTCCGGACCTGACCGTGATAGTTCCGAGCGGCAATTCTCCTTTCGATAAAAGCATGGGAGCGTCCTTTGATGACCGCTTTAATATGGCGCAAATTGCATTTTCGGAAATTCCAACCGTTACGGTAAGCGATATCGAAAAGAATTCGCAAGGCAAAAGCTACAGCTACGACACCGTAAAGGCTTTGATAAAAGAGTATAATGCCGACGAGTGCTATTTTATAATCGGCAGCGATTGTCTCAAATCTCTTGACAGGTGGTACAAAATCGACGAGCTGAAAAAAACTGTGCGGTTTGCGGTGGTTCCGCGCACCGGTTATCCCATACCGTCCGATTGCGAATTTACCGTACTGGACGGCTTGGGGCTTGAGGTTTCTTCCGCCGTCATAAAGGGCGAGCTTGCCGTATACGGCAGGTCCGGCAGCCTGACCGAAGGGGTGAACGCTTATATAAAAGAACACGGATTATACGGCGGTTACGGCGAGACGGTGGAGCTTTTAAAATCGAAAATTTCCGAAAAAACCTTCGAGCATTCCGTAAGAACGGCGTTATACGCCTTGCGTTTCCAAAGCCAGCTTAGGCTGGCGTTTGACGAGGTTTTTTCGGCGGCGCTTCTTCACGATAACAGAAAAGGCAGAGAGGGGGAGCCGTACTGCGGTGTGCCCGCCGTTCAGCATCAATTTGACGGCGCAGTATCCGCTAAAGAGGAATTCGGTATCCTTAACAAAAGAATACTTGACGCCATACGCACGCATACTACAGGCGCACCGAATATGACGTCGCTCCAAAAGCTCATATATTCCGCAGACGTTTTGGAGCCTGCAAGGTGTTATGCGGGAGTAGAGGATTTAAGGAAAACTATAGAGCGCGACTTTGAAGAAGGGTTCCGCGCCGTACTTAAACATTGTCTGGAATTTATAAAAAATTCCGGTCAGACTGTTCACGGCTTGACCGAACAATGCTATAATTACTATAATCAAAACCAAGGAGATTGAAATGGAAACCTTAGCTTCTTTGATAGTTGATTGTTTAAACGAGAAAAACGCGTCCGATATAGAGGTCATCGACCTTAAAGGAAAAACCGTCATTGCCGACCGTTTTATCGTAGCGACGGGTCGTTCTACGACGAACGTTCGCGCGCTCGCGGATTTCGTTGAAGAGGAGCTTTCCAAAAAGCACGGCGTTGACGTCATTCGCCGCGAAGGAAGGGAAGAAGCCCAATGGGTGGTTCTGGACTACGGCTCGGACATAGTTCACATTTTTACCGAACCTGTGAGAAAAACCTATTCGCTCGAAAAGCTGTGGGGTGGGAACGCAACGCCCTCGGAGGACTAGAATTTAAATGAGCCAAAGAAAAAAGCGGATAATCGATACGGCGTATCTGACTAAGGTTGCCATACTTTCGGCGATTGCATACGTTCTGTATGCGTTTGCCGCATTTCCGATTTTTCCGGTATTTCCGTTCAACGTACTTGATTTGGACTTTTCATTCGTTCCGGCGCTCCTCGGAGGCTTTTCCTTAGGACCGTCGGCGGCAATCGTTATCGAAACGATTAAAGTTCTCATTAAAATGCTGACAAACGGCTCAAACAGTTTTTACGTCGGCGATTTATCGAACTATATAGTATCTATCGCTTTCGTTCTTCCTGCGAGCGTGTATTACAAAAAGCACCGCACGTTCAAAGGAGCGATTATAAGTCTTGTAATAGGTATTGCCGTCGAAGCCGTTCTGTCGTGCTTAAGCAACTATTTCGTAATGTGTCCTCTTTACGGACAGTTTTCCCCCGTTGTGCTGGAGCCTGAAGTAAGAGTGCTGTTCTCGTTTGCCTACGGACTTGCTTTCAACCTTATAAAAACGGTTTCGAGTTCGGTTATAGTCGTGCTTATTTATAAACGGCTTTCTCCGATACTTAAGCTTGACGGTCAGAAGATAAAGGAAATGCGGGTTTACGGCACGACCCTGACGCACACCGCAGAAGAAACGGAAGCGCTCGGAGCACGCCTCGCCAAACGTCTGAAGGGCGGTGAAAAAATCATTCTGGACGGAGACTTGGGCGCCGGCAAAACAACCTTTACGAAAGGGCTTGCAAAAGGTCTCGGGATAACGGATACGGTTCTGTCCCCGACGTTCGTAATATCCAAAAGCTACGACGGCGAAAAGCTTACCTTGAACCATCTCGACATGTATCGGCTAGAGGACGAAGAGGAGACGGAGACGCTCGGAATTGACGATATGCTTGCCGATATTAAAGCCGTAACGGTAATCGAATGGAACAAACTCAAGGATTTACAAGGGCGTATAATAAACGTCAGAATAGAATATTCGGGAGACACGGACAGAAAGATAACCGTAACCAAACGCGATGAAAAATAACGTTCTTTATATAAACACGTGCGCCGACAGATTGCAGCTTGCCGTAAGGTCTGAAAGCGGCATATCTGAATTCGTCGGAGAACCGTCGGCAAAAAAGCACAACTCAGAGCTTCTCTTACGTATCGACGCACTTCTGGCGGAGCGTGGGTTGAGTGTCGGAGATTTGGAGTATATAGCGGTTGCCGTAGGACCGGGCTCGTTTACCGGAATAAGGATAGGAGTTGCCACGGCTCTTGCAATGGCGAGAGCGTCCAAAGCCCGCGCAATCGGCTTGTCAACTCTTGAAATAGCCCAAAACAACACAGGGAGACTTGCGGCTTTAGCTTGCGGACACGGAGAGTATTACACGCTCAAGGACGGCGTTTACGGAACCATGACGGAAGAAGAAATTTCCGCCGTAGGAAACTCGGTTTTTGTCGGCGACGACACTTTAGACGATTTTACAGAGGTTGCCGATAACAAAATTGCAAACGGCGAAAGCGGTCTTGAGATTAAACCGTTCTACATAAAAAAGTCTTCCGCAGAAAGAGAAAAAGAGAAAAATGGTTGAAATCAGACGGGCGGAGGTTTCGGACAGCGCAAAAATCGCCTCACTCCACAACGGCTGTCTTCACGGAACGCCGTGGTCGGAAAACCTGTATAAAGAGGAATTAGCCGACCCATCAAAGCATTATTTTATCGCCGAACTAAACGGCGAATTCTCAGGATTTGCAGGTTTTGCACAAATACTCGACGAGGCTCATATTATGAACGTAGCGGTTTCCCTCGTAGCCCGTAGGCAAGGCGTTGCGTCGATGCTGTTGGAGCGGTTGAGTAAA